>NZ_JBMKJI010000007.1:0-179951 GCF_049237025.1 Enterobacter cloacae complex sp. SYL001
GTCCCTGCGGACGGAGCTGAAATCAGTCGAAGATACCAGCTGGCTGCAACTGTTTATTAAAAACACAGCACTGTGCAAACACGAAAGTGGACGTATACGGTGTGACGCCTGCCCGGTGCCGGAAGGTTAATTGATGGGGTTAGCGGCAACGCGAAGCTCTTGATCGAAGCCCCGGTAAACGGCGGCCGTAACTATAACGGTCCTAAGGTAGCGAAATTCCTTGTCGGGTAAGTTCCGACCTGCACGAATGGCGTAATGATGGCCAGGCTGTCTCCACCCGAGACTCAGTGAAATTGAACTCGCTGTGAAGATGCAGTGTACCCGCGGCAAGACGGAAAGACCCCGTGAACCTTTACTATAGCTTGACACTGAACACTGGTCCTTGATGTGTAGGATAGGTGGGAGGCTTTGAAGCGTGGACGCCAGTCTGCGTGGAGCCAACCTTGAAATACCACCCTTTAATGGCTGGTGTTCTAACGTAGACCCGTAATCCGGGTTGCGGACAGTGTCTGGTGGGTAGTTTGACTGGGGCGGTCTCCTCCCAAAGAGTAACGGAGGAGCACGAAGGTTGGCTAATCCTGGTCGGACATCAGGAGGTTAGTGCAATGGCATAAGCCAGCTTGACTGCGAGCGTGACGGCGCGAGCAGGTGCGAAAGCAGGTCATAGTGATCCGGTGGTTCTGAATGGAAGGGCCATCGCTCAACGGATAAAAGGTACTCCGGGGATAACAGGCTGATACCGCCCAAGAGTTCATATCGACGGCGGTGTTTGGCACCTCGATGTCGGCTCATCACATCCTGGGGCTGAAGTAGGTCCCAAGGGTATGGCTGTTCGCCATTTAAAGTGGTACGCGAGCTGGGTTTAGAACGTCGTGAGACAGTTCGGTCCCTATCTGCCGTGGGCGCTGGAGAATTGAGGGGGGCTGCTCCTAGTACGAGAGGACCGGAGTGGACGCATCACTGGTGTTCGGGTTGTCATGCCAATGGCACTGCCCGGTAGCTAAATGCGGAAGAGATAAGTGCTGAAAGCATCTAAGCACGAAACTTGCCCCGAGATGAGTTCTCCCTGAGACTTTAAGTCTCCTGAAGGAACGTTAAAGACGATGACGTTGATAGGTCGGGTGTGTAAGCGCAGCGATGCGTTGAGCTAACCGATACTAATGAACCGTGAGGCTTAACCTTACAACGCCGAAGCTGTTTTGGCGAAGAGACAGACACGATTTTCAGCCTGATACAGATTAACAGAATTTGCCTGGCGGCTTTAGCGCGGTGGTCCCACCTGACCCCATGCCGAACTCAGAAGTGAAACGCCGTAGCGCCGATGGTAGTGTGGGGTCTCCCCATGTGAGAGTAGGGAACTGCCAGGCATCAAACAAGAAGAACCCCGTACCGTAAGGTACGGGGTTTTTTGCTTTGGGCGCGGAAAACATGCCGGATGGCGGCTTCCCCTTATCCGGCCTACAATTGTTAAAACAATTTTAACAATGGTGCCGCTTTGACTCGTCCCTTTGATTATCAACAAGATTTTGCCAATATTAATTTTCGCGAACATCCCGAACGGTATCAGGTGGGCCGGGGTGAGCAGGGCGTATTGATGGTCGAGCCTTATAAAAGCGAAATCCTTCCACACTGGCGTTATAAAAATGCTGAAGTCGCAGCGCGTTCGGCAGAAGAGATCTACGCCCTCTTTGAAGAGTACCGCAGGAATAACGATTTTGTAGGTATGGATATGGCGCGTAAATTCATACAGATGGGATACACCCGTGCCCGGCGATACGCCAATCATAAAGGCGGAAAAAAGTATGATGAGAAGCGCCAGGTCAAACCCCTCGATCACGATCCCGTAAAAGCTGAGGCCGCTGCGGTATTCAAAACGTGGTGGGATAAAATTCGTGCCGATGAAGATTATTTGCAGCGAAAAAAGGCTCACCAGCAAGCGTGGGGATAATTACTACGTCCGCTAATAATTCGATACCTGATCGAGTTCACAAAATCCAATGAAACATATTGGAAACATTTTATTTACCTAACGATTCGTTTTAAATCCGGTTTTACTGTTTGTGGGCAATGGCCCGCAATGTGAGACAGGGGATTTTAAAATGACAGAAACCGTAGCCAGTGCAGATACGGATAACACAAGTTTAGCAGGCAAGGATACTCGCCGTCGGGTTTGGGCAATTGTTGGAGCCTCATCGGGGAACCTTGTAGAGTGGTTTGATTTTTACGTCTATTCATTCTGTTCACTCTACTTTGCGCATATCTTTTTCCCATCAGGGAACACCACAACGCAGCTTCTGCAAACCGCAGGCGTTTTTGCCGCCGGGTTCCTGATGCGTCCCATTGGCGGATGGCTGTTCGGCAGGATCGCGGACAGGAAAGGGCGCAAGACATCCATGCTCATCTCTGTATGCATGATGTGCGTCGGCTCGCTGGTGATTGCCTGCCTGCCCGGTTATGAGACTATCGGAACATGGGCACCGGCGTTGTTGTTGCTGGCACGTCTGTTCCAGGGGCTATCGGTCGGTGGCGAATATGGCACCAGTGCGACATACATGAGCGAAGTGGCTGTTGAAGGGCGCAAAGGTTTCTATGCATCATTCCAGTATGTAACCCTCATTGGCGGACAGCTACTGGCGTTACTGGTTGTGGTGATCCTTCAACAAATCCTTAGCGATGAAGATTTACGCGCCTGGGGCTGGCGCATCCCGTTTGCCCTGGGGGCAGCCCTGGCGGTTGTGGCGCTGTGGCTACGCCGTCAGCTTGATGAAACCTCACAACAGGAGGTCAGGGCGCTTAAAGAAGCTGGTTCGATGAAAGGGCTGTGGCGTAACCGCAAAGCATTTTTGATGGTATTAGGCTTTACCGCCGCAGGCTCGCTAAGCTTCTATACCTTCACCACCTATATGCAAAAATATCTGGTCAACACTACGGGCATGCATGCAAACGTTGCGAGTGTCGTCATGACGGTGGCGTTACTGGTCTTTATGCTCATCCAGCCGATTGTCGGCGCGCTGTCGGACAAAATTGGTCGCCGTACCTCCATGTTGATCTTTGGCGGCATGCTCACCCTGGGTACCGTTCCGCTTTTGACGGCGCTACAGCATACAACCTCTCCGTATGCCGCTTTCGCTTTAATCATGGTGGCGCTCATTATTATCAGTTTTTACACGGCAATCAGTGGCATTTTGAAAGCGGAAATGTTTCCCGCACAGGTGAGGGCGCTGGGCGTAGGCCTCTCTTATGCGGTTGCAAACGCCCTGTTCGGCGGTTCGGCAGAGTATGTCGCGTTATCCCTTAAGTCATGGGGCAGTGAAACGACCTTCTTCTGGTATGTCACCGTTATGGGGGCGCTGGCGTTTATTGTCTCGCTGATGCTGCATCGCAAAGGAAAAGGTATCCGCCTTTAATAATGCGCCATCTGCCAGACGGCGTAGCCGGTTGTTGCCCCGGCTACGTCCCAGGCAAAATCTTTCCAGCTCCAGCCACTTCCCGAGGGGCGGCTATCCCAAAGTTCTTTTGATGCCCCCAGGCTGATGGAGAACATCAGGCCTATTGTGGCACTTCGATCCCGGCTATATCCCTGGTGCAGCGCATACTCATTGCCCGCAGCGGACAACATTGCAGACGCCAGAAAGTGCTGAGCTTTATCCTGACCCGACCAGTTATCATTAGCCATATGGCTGCAACCTGTCAGCAAAAGAGGGATTATCAGGCAAGGCGTACGCATTAACAGGCTCCATAAAAAAAGCCCCGTCGATGACAGGGCTCGTGTATTACAGAATGCGGCTGATGAGGCGATCGATACGGATCCGACGTAGACGGCGAATCAGCTTGCGAACTTTCACCGGGTAATCAGCGATGCTTTGCAGATCGCGATAATGACGAACCACTGTGGTATGCGTGCGTATAAGCTCCAGCTCACGATCGCGTTTCGCGGCTAACGCATGCTGAGGATCATGAATAAGGATGGCGTTTTCCAGATCCAGACGCCAGGCGCGTGGGTTCAGGTTATTACCGGTCAGCAGCATCCACTCGTCATCCACCCACATCCCTTTGAGGTGATAGCTGTTGTCTTCATCTTTCCAGAGACGCACAACCAGCTGGTCCGTGTTCACATAGTACTGTAAACGGCTCAGGAAGCGGCGCAGGTTAATCTCATAGAGATAAGGCAGTGCGCCGATGATCTTGAAAGGCTGATCTTCCGGAATGAAAAAGTCATTTGCCGTTTTATCCCCGACAATGATTTCCACCTTTTTACCATCACGCAACAGCTGAATGATATTACGCACCAGAACGGCGGGAAGGTTGAAGTACGGGGTGCAGATGGTGAGCTTATGCTCAGCGCACGGCATCAAATGAAAGATGGTCTTGTTCAGCAGGCTGGATTTTCCCAGGCCTACCAGAGGCGTAACGGACAGTTCTTCATTACTGGCATCACCCTGAAAACGATAAACCGCATCGCGCAGTTCCTGGCGGAAGGAGCGAACGTCGTTTTTGATTTCCGGGCTTTTCGGACGATGAGGATCGTCAAGACGGTGCACACCCCGGCCATGAACCAGGTTTTTATCAACCCAGTTGAACATGATGTCGGTCATCTGCGGATTACGGATAAGATGGTAGCGATCGTAACGGTATTTATCGAGCTGATGGAGATACACATCATTCAGACTGGCGCCGCTATAAAGGACGCTGTCATCAATGATAAATCCTTTAAAATGAAGAACGCCAAGCGCTTCACGGGTATTCACCGGTACGCCATATACCGGGATATCAATACCCGGATTTTCCTGGGCCATGCGGCAATACCAGTCAGCATTGGTATTCGAGGCAGCCGCACCAATACGGCCACGCTGAGCACGGTGCCAGTCAACCAGCACGCGAACATCCAGTTCCGGACGCTGACGTTTCGCTTCATAGAGCGCGTTCAGGATCGCACGCCCACCTTCATCTTGTTCAAGATAGAGCGCCACAATGCAAATACGTCGCGTAGCGCTGGCAATCTTTTCAAGAAGCGTCTCCCGGAAATGAGCGGGAGCATAAAAGAACTCTACATCATCAACTGACTGAGAAATCTTCGGTAGTTGAGCAAGGTGTTGTTGATGTTTATTACGCTTAAATTTTGACAACATCACAGTGCGTTTCTTCTCTGTTCATTGAAGGGTTGTCTGTACCAGGCAAACAACATAAGCGGACAATGATACCCCAGTGCCGGGAAAAGTGGGTAACATTTCCAGCAGCTTACTCTTGTTTATCCGTCGAAGTCAGGCTGAGGGACAAAGAGACAATGCCTTCATCCAGCTGGATATCAACGTCAAAACCGAGCTTCCGCGCCAGGGTCACCATACCCCGATTATTTGGCATAGTAATGCCATTGAGCCGTGACAATCCGTGATCGCGCGTATAACCAATGAGTTTTTCGAGCAGCCGTCTGCCCAAACCCAAACCTTTAAGATCGGAACGCACCAGTACGGCAAACTCCGCATCCACGTTATCCGGGTCGGAAATGGCACGCGTCACGCCGAGGATCTCTTCTCCCTCTGCGGAACGGCGGACCGCCACAATCGCCATTTCTCGATCGTAGTCGATCTGGGTCATATTGGCTAAATCGTCGTGGGTAAATTCATTAATTTCGCTGAAATAGCGATAGTACAAATCTTCTTTCGTCACCTGCGAGATGAACGTTCGCAGCAGCGGCTCGTCTTCCGGCAGGATAGGGCGAAACAGTGCCCGCTCTCCATTTTTCATCTCCACCCACTCTTCCAGATGGAGAGGATAAGGACGAATGGCGAGACGGCTTTCCCGGTCACCGACAAATGGCGCAATTTCCAGCGTCACGTCGAGGGCAGTGAATTCATTTCCGGAAGCGAGGAGCGGGTGGATGTCCAGGCGCTGGATCTCCGCACAGTCAACAATGAGGTTGGAGACCTTCACCAGAAACTGGCTTAACCCGGCGATATCAAGCGGCCTCAGAGCGCTTCTGCCGCGGATTTTTTTACTTTTGATGGCCTGAATAACCAAATAACGCGCCAGGTTCATGTTTAGAGGTGGAAGCGCGACAGCCGCTTGTTCTTCTGGCCGCCATTCAACGCCGCCTTCACCCAGCATAATGAGTGGACCAAAAACCGGATCGTGTTCGACGACCACGCGCAGCTCCTGCGCACCTGCTCGGTTAGCCATGCTCTGCACCAGCAGGCCGTGGATCCGGGCCTGTGGCCACGTCATTTTAACGCGATCGATAATGGCATCCGCGGCCTGTTGTACTTCTGTCGCGGTGCGCAGATACAGCATGACGCCCTGAACATCCGATTTGTGCGGAATATCGGGGGAGCGCAGCTTCAGCGCGACCGGATAGCCAATCTGCTCAGCGATATGTACCGCCTCAGCGCTGTCACCGGCAATCCAGGTCGGCAGTGTTTGCATCCCATAGCAGCCAAGAATGGGTTGCACTTCATGCGTATCAAGCGAAGTGGCGCCCTCTTCGATGGCCTGTTGCAATAAACTGTGTACGTCCACCGAATTTGCTGTGAGGTTGCCCGGTAGGGCAGGCGTTTCACGCAGCTGCTTCTGGTTGCGGCGGTACTCAACCATATGCATAAACGCGGTTATGGTGCCCTCTGGCGTACGGTAGGTTGGCAACCCGGCTTCACTAAACAGACGTCGCGCTTCCTGCGAGGAGAACTCGCCGCACCAGTTGGTCAGCAGGGTGACGTATTTGCCGCGCGGATGGTTTCGGACAGCCTCAATCAGCGTTCGTGCACTTTCGCTGCCTGGCGCAACCGCGCTGGGCGAATGGATAATCATCAGCGCATCAAAGTCCTGGCTATCCAGCAAAATCGTGATCGCCTTAATGTAACGATCGCTGCTGGCATCATCGCGCAAATCGAGGGGATTATCGGGAACAACGCTTCCCGGTAACGCGTCCCGCAGGCGCTGGAGCGTCTCTTCACCCAGCGTGGCCAGCTTGCCGTTGCGTAGCCAGAGCTCGTCCAGCGCCAGGGCGGCGGGAGCGGCTCCGTTGCTGACAATCATCAGCTTTTCACCGCGCAGGGGACGCATGTGGCTCAACGTTTCGACGGCGGAAAAAAGCTCGTGCGTATCCTGTACCCGCAGTAAACCGGCGCGCTGGATCGCTGCATCCCATGCGGGATCCATCCCGGAATGGGAATGCAGCAGGCGCTGAGCCGCGGGGCTGCGCCCGCTTTTGATGACCAGAATCGGTTTATTACGCGATGCGCTACGCGACGCCGACACAAAACGACGGGCGTCGCTCAGGTGTTCAAGGTAGAGCAGGATAGCGCTGGTTTTGCTGTCACGCGCCAGGAAATCCAGCAGCTCATCAACGTCAATGTCCAGGCTGTCGCCGAGGGCGATGAAATAGGAAAAGCCCATCTCACGCTGCTGCGCCCAGTCGAGGATGGTATTGGATACCGCTGCCGACTGTGAAATAAAGGCCAGTTTGCCTTTACGGATCGGAACCGGGGAAAAACTGGCATTCAGCCCTTGCCAGGGCGCAAGCAGACCGAGGCTATTTGGACCAAGAATGCGCATCTGGTAGCGGCTGGCGCAGGCCAGCAGTTCGGGCTGCTGTTCAGGAGGCGAGGAAAGAATAATGCAGGTTTTACAGCCTTTCTGACCGAGCGACTCAAGCAATTCGAGGTTTCGTTTCGCATGCGTACAGAGCACGGCGAGGTCGGGAACAAACGGTAAACTTTGCACGTCCGGCCACGCCAGCACCCCCTGTACCGCTTTATAAGCGGGCGTAACGGGCATGACCGGGCCGTTAAACCCGCCAGCCAGCAGGTTACGCATCATCAGATACCCTGCGCGGTCCGGTTTCATCGAGGCGCCAATAACGGCAATGGATTTCGGACGGAGTAGCGCTTCTAACCCTCTCTGGCTCATGCAGGCCTCCTGTGAATGCAAGCGACCTGATGATTTTAAACGCTTTCTGTCTCTGTTGCTGTGACGCTACCCTTATGAACGGTTTTTCCTGCCAGATAACGTTCGCGGAAGCAGGAGAAGTGGGAGCTTAATGCGCTGGCCGCCTGGGTATCGCCCGCCAGATCCAGTAGCGCAATGGCGACTTCAGCGGTGCAATATTGACCCTCGGCATGCGCTTCCCGTAAGCGATAGGCCGAAACGCGCGACAGATCGACGGAAATCACCGGCAGCGCATCAAGATAAGGGCTTTTGCGAAACATCTTTCTTGCTTCGGTCCAGGTGCCGTCGAGCATAATAAACAGCGGCGGCTTACCGGATGGTGGCGCCGTAAGCACCTGGCGTTGTTCGCCTGCATATGATGCCGGGAAAACGACCATGGGCTGATAGTCAGGGTTTGCCACCAGGTCAAGCAGAGCCTGAGGTGGCTCAGTGCGCGACCACTGAAACGCTGCGGTATTGGGCAGAATATCGGCGATCAAACGCCCCGTGTTGCTGGGCTTCATCGGTTCGGTATCGAACATGACCAGACAAAAGCGGCTTTTCGCCTCGCTCGGTGCAAGCGTTTCGCATAGACACACTTTCAGCGGTAAAAGGCAGCGCTGGCAGCGGCGAATACGATTGCCTCGGGCCAGAAAAGGGCGGGTGGCGCGCGCAAGGCGCTCGGCGCGTAATTGAAGTACAGCGTTATCAGTCATGGGCGAAAAGGCAGGAAAAACCCCATTTTCGCAGAGGAGAGAACGGGGCACAAGATATGCCCCGCGAATGTTACAGGGATTCGTTTAACCAGCTGTCGAAAGGCGCTTTCGGTACTGCACCATTGAGCATGTCGATCACTTCACCATTTTTGAAAATCATAATGGTTGGAATGCTGCGAATGCGAAAACGGGCGCTGAGTTCACGTTCCGCTTCGGTATTCACTTTAACAAAACGCATTTTCCCGCTGCGCTCTTCAGCCACGTCTTCGAAGATGGGTGCAAAGTTACGGCAGGGGCCGCACCACGGTGCCCAGAAATCGACCACAACCGGCAGATCGTCCTTGAGGAGTTTGTCCAGCGTAGCACCCGTCGCGTTAATGACATCGCCATCAAATAATTCGTGGCCACAACGCCCGCATTTCGCACCGTCATCCATCCGATCGTCCGGAATGCGGTTTAAAGCCTGACAGTTGGCACATACGGTATTCATAACTAACCTCTGATAGAGCCGTGGAACAACGGCGGAACGCCGATAATGTTTCTGATATGTTACATATTATCAGTGAGCCTGTATAAATCGACAACGCGTTTTATTCAATGGGAACAATAGTCACAGGCTTTTGTACGAAATTATGGCTATGAGCTTGCACATCGGGTAATCTGCGCGCTTCGCGCAGCGCTGGTGGAGAAAAGCATGAACGACGAAATGAAAAACAAAAGCGGCAAGGTCAAAGTGATGTATGTCCGCAGTGATGATGACTCTGATAAACGCACCCAAAATCCGCGTACCGGAAAAGGTGGCGGGCGTCCGGCGTCTTCTCGTGCAGACGGTGGCCGTCGCCCCGCCCGCGATGACAGAAATAACCGCGGCGATGACCGCAAACGTGATGACCGTAAGCGTGACGATCGCAAACGCGATGATTTTGTCCGCGACGGTGGATCGCCATGGCGTACCGTTTCGCGCGCGCCCGGTGAAGAGGCGACCGAAAAAGCCGATCACGGCGGTATCAGCGGAAAAAGCTTTATCGATCCGGAAGTGCTGCGTCGTCAGCGTGCGGAAGAAACCCGTGTATATGGCGAGAACGCCTGTCAGGCCCTGTTCCAGAGCCGCCCGGAGTGTATCGTTCGCGCATGGTTTATCCAGAGCGTGACCCCGCGCTTTAAAGAAGCGCTGCGCTGGATGGCGGCGAACCGTAAAGCCTACCACGTGGTTGACGATGCCGAGCTGACAAAAGCGTCCGGGACTGAACACCACGGCGGCGTCTGCTTCCTGATCAAAAAACGTAACGGCACCACCGTGCAGCAGTGGGTCAGCCAGGCGGATGCCGATGACTGTGTGCTGGCGCTGGAAGATGTGGGTAACCCGCATAACCTGGGCGCTATGATGCGTAGCTGCGCGCACTTTGGCGTGAAAGGCGTTCTGTTGCAGGATGCCGCGCTGCTGGAATCCGGTGCGGCAATCCGTACCGCGGAAGGCGGTGCTGAGCATGTTCAGCCGATCACCGGCGACAGCGTGCTGGAGGCCCTTGAGCAATTCCGTAACGCGGGCTACACCATTGTCACCACCTCAAGCCGTGCCGCTACGCCGCTGTTTAAAGCGACGTTGCCGCGCAAAATGGTGCTGGTGTTAGGTCAGGAGCGCGATGGTCTGTCTGATGCGGCACTCTCCAGCGCTGACATGAGCGTTTCTATCGACGGCACTGGCAACGTTGAAAGCCTGAACGTATCCGTTGCGACCGGCGTGCTGCTGGCCGAATGGTGGCGTCAGAACAAGGCATAAGCCTTATATGTGCCGGGCCTGACCCGGCACATTCAAACCCTACTCACTCTCTGCCGGTAACACAGGCATCCAGTCAATCGGCTTTTCGCCACGCTTTTCCAGCCACTCATTCGTCAGAACAAAATGGTTACTGCCAAAGAAACCGCGATGCGCAGACAGCGGCGACGGGTGCGGTGCTTTCAGTACGTGATGGCGCTGACGATCGATAATCGCCCCTTTCTTTTGGGCATGTGAACCCCAGAGTAAAAACACGACGCCTTCACGATGCTCATTGATTAGGCTGATAACCTTATCGGTAAAGGTTTCCCATCCCAGACTGGCGTGGGAGTGTGCCTGACCCGCCCGGACGGTTAATACGGTATTCAGCAACAGCACGCCCTGGCGCGCCCAGCTTTCCAGATAACCGTGATTAGGGCGGGTGAAACCCGGAATCGTTCCTTCCAGCTCTTTATACATATTCAGCAGAGAAGGGGGAATGGCCACGCCCGGACGCACGGAAAATGCCAGTCCGTGAGCCTGCCCGGGACCATGGTACGGATCCTGCCCCAGTATAACCACCTTCACGTCGCTCAGTTCGGTGTAGCGAAAGGCGTTAAATACATCTTTCTGCGGTGGATAAATTATCTGGCCGGCCTGCCGTTCAGCCGCAACGGTACTGAGGGTATTAATAAAATAGGGCTGCTGCTTCTCTTCTGCCAGCACGTCATGCCAGGTTAAAGGTGTTGTCATCTCGCTCTCCTGCGAATTTCATTCTCTGCCTAGCTTACCTGCTAATGCCTGGTGAGCAAAATTACCCGCGGAAAAGCGGCTAAGTGTCTCAATTTATGTTGAAAACCAGGCAGGGTAAGTTGAATTGGTAAATCATTAAAATTGATCTAAAACAAAAAATTCAGACCACACTCTTTATGTGGTTAGTGATTTTGTTGATTTAAATCAATAAATCACCCGGGTCTGAATGTTATATATACACACAACAAACAATGGTTTTACCAATTGGCCGCAAAAGGCCAGCATCAGTTAATGTAGCCTAAGGGAGGCAACACATGATTACAGGTATCCAGATTACTAAAGCTGCAAATGACGATCTGCTGAACTCTTTCTGGCTGCTGGACAGCGAGAAAAACGAAGCGCGCTGTGTAGTAGCGAAAGCAGGTTTTGCGGAAGACGAAATCGTTCCGGTGAGCAAACTGGGCGAAATTGAATACCGTGAAATTCCAATGCAAGTGCAACCAGAAGTGCGCGTGGAAGGTGGTCAGCACCTGAACGTTAACGTCCTGCGTCGTGAAACGCTGATGGATGCTGTTGAGAACCCAGAAAAATACCCGCAGCTGACCATCCGTGTGTCTGGCTATGCGGTGCGTTTCAACTCTCTGACTCCGGAACAGCAGCGCGACGTTATCGCCCGTACCTTTACTGAAAGCCTGTAAGGTTTCAGCTTCGGGGGTGGAATAAAAAAGCCGGGAATGTCCCGGCTTTTTTTTACTCTTCAGTTTTTGTCTCTGGCGCAGCAGAACTTGGCTTACGGCGCTTACCAATATTTTTGGTATCGCGGTGGCGCTGCTTCACGCGCGGCTTCTCTTTTTCTTTCTCTTTTCTCTCAGCACGTTTCGCGAGCGCTTTCTTGGACGGTTTACCCGTCATTTTTTCACTCGGTGCACGTGTCGTCGGACGAAGTTCGTCAATCACACGAGCTTTTAGCGGCTCATCAACGTAGCGGCCAATTTTTTGGAGCAGCAGATGGTCGTGCGCTTCTACCAGAGAAATAGCAATCCCTTTGCGGCCCGCACGGCCGGTACGACCAATACGGTGCAGGTAAGTATCACCGCTGCGCGGCATATCAAAGTTGATCACATGGCTCACGTCCGGGATGTCGATCCCGCGCGCGGCAACGTCGGTTGCAACCAGCACATTCACGCGACCATCGGTCAGGCGCTTAATCCCTTCGGTACGCTTAACCTGTGCCATTTCACCTTCGAGATAGCAGTTGTTGATGCCAGCGTTGCGGAGCATTTCTGCCAGCTCATGCACGCGCTCGCGTTTACGTACGAAGACGATGGTACGGGTTGCTTCTTCCTGCTTCAGCAGATGTTTCAGCAACTCAACTTTATGCTCAAGGTTATCTGCGCGGTAGTACCACTGGTGGATCTTCTTACGCTCACGCGTCGATGGCGTAGCGGACACTTCCACCGGATCTTCCAGCAGACGTTCGGCGAAATCTTTAATGGCATCCCCTTCAAGGGTTGCCGAGAACAGCATTGTCTGGTTACGCCAGCGCGTTTCACCCGCGATGTGTTCGATATCCTGGGCAAAGCCCATGTCCAGCATGCGGTCAGCTTCATCGAGAATCAGCGTTTCCACCGCCCGGCAGTCGAAGTTCTCTTCTTTTATGTATTGCAGCAGACGGCCTGTCGTCGCGACAACGATATCCTGGTTTTCGCTGAACACTTCGGCGTGGTTCATATACGCTACGCCGCCAGTGATGGTCGCGATATCCAGATGGGTGTTCGCCGCCAGCTCACGCGCGTGTTCGGCAACCTGCATCGCCAGTTCACGGGTCGGGGTCAGGATCAAAATGCGCGGCGGCCCTGATTTTTTACGCGGAAAATCGAGCAAATGCTGCAACACAGGCAGCAAGTAGGCTGCTGTCTTCCCCGTGCCGGTTGGCGCAGAACCGAGCACATCGCGGCCCTCAAGCGCAGGCGGAATGGCCGCGGCCTGAATGGCGGTCGGGCGTGTAAAGCCTTTACTCTCAAGAGCATTGAGCAGGCTTTCATCGAGTTCAAGTTCGGAAAAAGTCGTTACAGTCATGTTCTACCTCTGTGTGGGGCGCTGATTATAGACGTTACGGCTGTAATCTTCATCTGTTTGTATGGATATCGCTTTTCGACCACTTCGCTTTCCCCTATGCTACTCCAGTTTCACACAGAAGGTTGCCCTGACATGTCTCAACTCAAAGCGCAGTTGCGCCGCGATGGTTTTACGTTTAAACAATTTTTTGTGGCGCACGATCGTTGTGCAATGAAAGTCGGTACAGACGGTATTTTACTGGGTGCATGGGCCCCTGTCGCAGGTGTAAAACGCATTCTGGATATTGGTACGGGCAGCGGACTTCAGGCGCTGATGCTGGCGCAGCGTACCGAAGAACACGTCACTATCGACGCCGTTGAGCTTGATCCTCAGGCGGCCCAGCAGGCAAGCGAAAACGCTGCCGATTCTCCGTGGGCAGAACGGATCAGGGTGGAATGTGCCGATGTCCTGACCTGGGCACCGGAGCAGACTGCGCGTTACGATTTGATCGTCAGCAATCCGCCGTATTTCACGCCAGGTGTGGAGTGTGGAACGCCGGAACGCGAGCAGGCACGTTACACCGGCTCGCTCGATCACAAGGCGCTACTGACCAGCGCGGCGGAACTCATCTCGGAAGAGGGATTTTTCTGCGTGGTCTTGCCCGAAAGCACGGGTAACACCTTCATTGAGATCGCTCGGGATATCGGCTGGAGTTTGCGTCTTCGTACCGATATTTCGGATACGGAAGGTCGCTTACCGCACCGTGTGTTGCTGGCGCTCTCGCCGAAAGAGGGGGAGTGCTTTACCGACAGGATGGTTATTCGCGGGCCAGACCAGCGTTATTCCGAAGATTACACTGCCCTGACCCAGCCCTTTTATCTGTTTATGTGAACCTGCGGCGTCAACACCGACGGGCCGGACGTTTCCAGCGGGTCGGGATAGTCCAGCGTATAATGCAGGCCACGACTCTCTTTGCGCATCATCGCACAGCGTACAATCAGCTCGGCAACCTGCACAAGGTTGCGCAGTTCCAGCAGATTATTGGAAACGCGGAAGTTGGCGTAATATTCATCAATTTCCTGCTGCAACATCATGATGCGGCGTAACGCGCGTTCCAGACGCTTCGTTGTGCGTACAATCCCGACATAATCCCACATGAGAAGCCGCAGCTCGTGCCAGTTATGCTGGATAACCACCAGTTCGTCCGGGTTCTCTACTCGACTTTCATCCCATGCTAGCAGGTGCGTTGTTGGACGTGCATAGGGCATGCGTTTGGTTATATCTTCCGCAGCCGACCATCCATACACCAGACACTCCAGCAATGAGTTTGATGCCATGCGATTCGCACCATGCAGGCCGGTGTAACTGACCTCGCCGATCGCATACAAACCATCCACGTCGGTACGACCATGATCGTCAACCATCACCCCGCCACAGGTATAGTGGGCGGCAGGCACAATCGGCACCGGATCGCGGGTTAAATCGATACCCAGACTCAGCAGCTTTTCATAAATCATCGGGAAGTGCTGGCGAATAAAGTCTGCCGGTTTATGGCTAATGTCCAGATACATACAGTCCACGCCAAGCCGCTTCATCTCGTGGTCAATGGCGCGGGCCACGATATCCCGCGGGGCAAGTTCACCTCGGGGGTCGAAGTCCGGCATAAACCTGGAACCGTCCGGTCGCTTGAGATACGCGCCTTCGCCGCGCAACGCTTCAGTTAACAGGAAGTTACGTGCCTGCGGGTGGAACAGGGCGGTAGGATGGAACTGATTAAACTCCATATTCGCTACGCGGCAGCCTGCGCGCCAGGCCATGGCGATACCGTCTCCGGAGGCGATATCCGGGTTAGTCGTGTACTGGTAAACCTTGGAGGCGCCGCCGGTCGCCAGCACAACGGCTTTAGCCTGGCAGGTTTCCACCTTCTCTTTATTCCGATTCCACACCCATGCGCCGACAACACGGCGCGTGCCGGGCAGGCCAATTTTATCGGAAATAATCAGGTCGACGGCGTTACTGCGCTCCAACACCCGAATATTGGGATGGCTGAGGGCTTTGCTGACCAGCGTGGTTTCAACCGCTTTTCCTGTTGCATCAGCAGCGTGCAGAATACGGCGATGGCTGTGCCCGCCTTCACGGGTCAGATGATAGCTCTCTTCACCATTAGGCTGAACCTGCGTATCAAACAGCACGCCCTGGTCGATAAGCCATTGCACGCAGTGGCGGGCATTGCTGGCGACAAACTCTGCGGCATGCTCATCCACGATCCCGGCACCGGCAATCAGAGTGTCTTCTACGTGTGAGGCAATGCTGTCCGTTTCATCAAACACGGCGGCAATACCGCCTTGTGCATAGAAGGTGGAACCTTCGCTCATCGGCCCTTTACTCAGCACGATTACGTTCTGATGTTCCGCCAGGCGCAGCGCGAGGGAGAGGCCAGCAGCACCGCTGCCGATAATCAGTACATCACAATGGAGTTCAGGCGTTGTATTCATGATGTTTGTTTAATTTACTAAACATGGTCTGGGCAGAATAGCATTGTGATGCGAGTTATCGCACGTTTTTTTTGAAGCGTGTTGCAATGACTAAACGGATGGCCGGAAGTTAAATCATCGCTAAATGACTGGAATTATTTTGCGAAGCAGATCGTTAGCTTCAGATTTTGTGGTGAAATAAAGCCTGTGTTGCGTTACTCTTCTGACGATAAAGTTAATGATTCTTGTCAGAAAGCGGGTGCGTATCGTGAACAGACTTATAATGAGAGAAAATGAACGGTCTGCGGCGCGATGAACAAAAACAAAGGCGTTACGGAACTTATTGAAGAACAGACGCTCTAATTCGGTGCTTGCTCAAAGTGCAATGTTGTTAGAGTGGCGTTTCGATAACGCGTGGAATTTGGTTTGGGGAGACATTACCTCGGATGAGCGAGCAGTTAACGGACCAGGTCCTGGTTGAACGGGTCCAGAAGGGAGATCAGAAAGCTTTTAACCTACTGGTGGTGCGCTACCAGCATAAGGTAGCGAGTCTGGTTTCCCGCTATGTACCGTCAGGCGATGTTCCTGATGTGGTACAAGAGTCTTTTATTAAGGCCTATCGCGCGCTGGATTCATTCCGGGGGGATAGTGCTTTTTATACCTGGCTGTATCGTATTGCAGTCAATACGGCTAAGAATTATTTGGTTGCTCAGGGGCGTCGTCCGCCTTCAAGTGATGTTGACGCTATCGATGCAGAAAACTTCGAAAGTGGCGGCGCGCTGAAAGAAATTTCGAACCCTGAGAACTTAATGTTGTCAGAAGAACTGAGACAAATCGTTTTTCGCACGATCGAGTCGCTCCCGGAAGATTTACGCATGGCAATTACGTTACGGGAGCTGGATGGCCTAAGCTATGAAGAGATAGCCGCCATCATGGATTGTCCGGTCGGCACGGTTCGTTCACGAATTTTCCGTGCGCGAGAAGCCATTGATAATAAAGTTCAACCGCTTATCAGGCGTTGACGATAGCGGGATACTGGAAAAGGTATTAGGCATGCAGAAAGAAAAACTTTCCGCTTTAATGGATGGTGAAATGCTGGATAGTGAGCTGCTCGATGAGTTGTCTCATTCTCCCGAAATGCAACAGACCTGGGAGAACTATCATCTTATCCGCGACACTCTGCGGGGTGATACCAGCGATGTTCTCCATTTCGATATCTCAGCACGCGTTATGGCGGCCATTGAGAACGAACCTGTTCATCAGACCACGCCGCTTATTCCTGAAGCGCAGCCTGCACCTCACCAATGGCAGAAAATGCCGTTCTGGCACAAGGTGCGCCCATGGGCCAGCCAGCTCACCCAGATGGGAGTCGCTGCGTGTGTATCGCTTGCAGTTATCGTTGGGGTCCAGCACTATAATACCCAGTCTGAAGCCAGTCAGCAGCCTGAAGCGCCAGTGTTCAATACGCTGCCGATGATGGGTAAAGCCAGTCCGGTTAGCCTGGGCGTACCGGCAGATGCCTCCGCAAGCGGCGGACAGCAACAGCAGGTACAGGAGCAGCGTCGTCGCATTAATGCGATGTTGCAGGATTACGAGTTGCAGCGTCGTCTGCACTCCGAGCAGCTTCAGTTTGAGCAGGCCCAAACCCAGCAGGCTGCTGTGCAGGTGCCAGGAAACCAAACTTTAGGAACGCAATCGCAGTAATGAAGCAACTTTGGTTCGCCATGTCTTTGATGGCGGGTAGCCTGTTCTTCTCTGCTAACGCCTCGGCTGATGTTTCATCCGGGGCGTTGTTGCAGCAAATGAATCTGGCCAGCCAGTCACTCAATTACGAGTTGGCATTTATTAGCATCAATAAGCAGGGTGTCGAATCGTTACGCTATCGCCACGCCCGCCTTGATAATCAGCCGCTCGCCCAGCTTTTACAGATGGATGGCCCGCGTCGGGAAGTGGTCCAGCGTGGGAACGAAATCAGTTATTTCGAGCCAGGCCTTGAGCCGTTTACGCTCAATGGTGACTACATCGTTGATTCCCTGCCATCGCTCATTTACACCGATTTTAAACGTCTCGCCCCCTACTATGATTTTATCTCGGTGGGGCGAACGCGTATTGCCGACAGGTTGTGCGAAGTGATCCGCGTAGTCGCGCGGGATGGGACACGTTACAGCTATATCGTCTGGATTGACGCAGAGACGAAGCTGCCGATGCGCGTTGATCTGCTCGATCGCGACGGTGAAACGCTGGAGCAGTTCCGTGTGATCTCCTTTGACGTAAACAGTCAGGTTGGCAACAGCATGCAGAATCTGGCCAAAGCCAGCCTGCCGCCTTTGCTTTCCGTGCCTGCCGGCGATTCTGTCAATTTCAACTGGGTACCTTCCTGGATCCCGCAAGGATTCAGCGAAGTATCCAGCAGCCGTCGCCAGCTGCCGACTATCGAAACACCGGTTGAGTCGCGACTCTATTCCGATGGGCTGTTTAGCTTCTCGGTGAATATCAATCGCGCTACGGCGAACAGTTCCGAACAGATGCTCCGTACCGGTCGCCGGACGGTCAGCACGACGGTGCGCGATAATGCGGAAATTACCATTGTCGGTGAATTACCGCCGCCAACGGCAAAACGTATTTCAGACAGCATTAAATTCAGGGCTGCGCAATGATTAAAGAGTGGGCCACGGTCGTATCCTGGCAGGATGGCGTAGCGCTTGTTAGCTGTGACGTTAAAGCATCATGCAGCAGTTGCGCTTCGCGAGCCGGTTGCGGCAGCCGCGTGTTGAATAAGCTGGGGCCGCAAACGTCGCACACTATTACTGTGCCGAGCGATCAGCCGCTGGTGGCAGGGCAAAAAGTGGAGCTCGGCATCGCTGAAGGTAGCCTGCTCACTTCCGCCATGCTGGTTTACCTTTCTCCGCTCGCAGGCCTGTTCGTGATGGGCGGGGTTTTCCAGATGCTGTTCGGCACAGATTTGTCCGCCATGTGCGGGGCCGCGTTGGGCGGCGTGGGCGGGTTCTGGCTTGCTAAAGGCGTTTCCCCAAGGCTTGCCGCCCGGGAAGCGTGGCAGCCTGTCATCCTCAGCGTTGCACTGGCACCCGACCAACTTCGTGTTGAGACGCTCTCTTCTGAGGCCCGGTGATCTGCCGGGCTTTATTATTATTTACATCGCCATAAAGAAAACGCCGTCTCTTCGCGCTACACCTGGCTCTAAGTGCATTTCCAGCTGACGAGGATGTAGTGTAGAATGCTGCGTTTTCGCACTGAAAAACGTCAGGCTAAGAACAGCGGCCTCCAGGAATTCGTAAGGCATAATTATTTAACTATATGAAGAACATACGTAACTTTTCGATCATTGCTCACATTGACCACGGTAAGTCGACGCTGTCTGACCGTATTATCCAGATTTGCGGTGGCCTGTCTGATCGTGAAATGGCAGCCCAGGTTCTGGACTCCATGGACCTGGAACGCGAACGCGGTATTACCATCAAAGCGCAGAGCGTGACGCTCGACTATAAAGCTTCCGATGGTGAAACCTATCAGCTGAACTTTATCGACACCCCAGGGCACGTTGACTTCTCTTATGAAGTGTCACGCTCGCTGGCGGCCTGCGAAGGCGCGCTGCTGGTGGTGGATGCCGGGCAGGGCGTAGAGGCCCAGACGCTGGCAAACTGCTACACCGCCATGGAAATGGATCTCGAAGTGGTGCCGGTTCTGAATAAAATCGACCTGCCAGCCGCCGATCCTGAGCGCGTAGCGGAAGAGATTGAAGACATCGTCGGTATTGATGCGACCGATGCAGTGCGCTGCTCGGCGAAAACCGGCGTCGGCGTTCCGGATGTACTGGAACGTCTGGTGCGTGATATTCCGCCGCCGGAAGGTGACCCGGATGCGCCGCTACAGGCGCTGATCATCGACTCCTGGTTTGATAACTACCTCGGCGTTGTTTCGCTGGTGCGTATTAAAAACGGCACCATGCGTAAAGGCGACAAAATCAAGGTCATGAGCACCGGCCAGGTCTACAACGCTGACCGTCTGGGCATCTTCACGCCAAAACAGGTTGACCGTACCGAGCTGAAATGCGGCGAAGTGGGCTGGCTGGTCTGTGCCATTAAAGACATCCTCGGCGCGCCGGTGGGTGATACCCTGACCGGTGCACGTAACCCGGCAGATAAAGCGCTGCCAGGCTTCAAAAAGGTGAAACCGCAGGTTTATGCGGGTCTGTTCCCGGTCAGCTCTGACGATTACGAAAACTTCCGCGATGCGCTCGGAAAGCTGAGCCTCAACGATGCCTCCCTGTTCTACGAGCCAGAAAGCTCAACGGCGCTGGGCTTCGGCTTCCGCTGTGGCTTCCTCGGTCTGCTGCACATGGAGATCATTCAGGAACGTCTGGAGCGTGAATACGATCTGGATCTGATCACCACCGCCCCGACGGTTGTCTACGAAGTAGAAACCACGTCGAAAGAGGTGATCTACGTCGACAGCCCGTCCAAGCTCCCGCCGCTGAATAATATTCAGGAACTGCGCGAGCCTATCGCAGAGTGTCACATGCTGCTGCCGCAGGAGTTCCTCGGCAACGTGATCACCCTGTGTATTGAGAAGCGTGGCGTGCAGACCAACATGGTTTACCACGGTAACCAGGTGGCGCTGACCTATGAAATTCCGATGGCAGAAGTGGTGCTCGACTTCTTCGACCGTCTGAAGTCTACCTCCCGTGGCTATGCGTCGCTGGACTACAACTTCAAACGCTTCCAGGCCTCGAACATGGTTCGTGTGGACGTGCTGATCAACGGCGAGCGTGTGGATGCGCTGGCGCTGATCACCCACAACGATAACGCACCGTACCGTGGTCGTGAGCTGGTTGAGAAGATGAAAGATCTGATCCCGCGTCAGCAGTTTGACATTGCGATACAGGCGGCCATTGGTAACCACATCATTGCCCGTTCAACCGTGAAGCAGCTGCGTAAAAACGTTCTGGCTAAGTGCTACGGCGGCGACGTCAGCCGTAAGAAAAAGCTGTTGCAGAAGCAGAAAGAAGGTAAGAAGCGTATGAAGCAGGTCGGTAACGTTGAGCTGCCGCAGGAAGCATTCCTTGCCATCCTTCATGTTGGTAAAGACGGTAACGGTAAATAACCTTAAGGAGTTGGCATGGCGAACATGTTTGCCCTGATCCTGGTCATCGCTACCCTGGTGACAGGTCTGTTGTGGTGCCTCGATAAGTTTATCTTCGCCCCAAAACGCCGTGAACGTCAGGCTGCCGCGCAGGCAGCCACGGGCGATGCGCTGGACGCGAAAACCCTGAAAAAAGTCGGCCCAAAACCGGGCTGGCTGGAAACAGGGGCATCGGTATTCCCGGTGCTGGCGATTGTGCTGGTGGTGCGTTCATTTATCTATGAACCGTTCCAGATCCCGTCAGGATCGATGATGCCAACGCTGCTGATCGGTGATTTCATTCTGGTTGAGAAGTTTGCCTATGGCATCAAAGATCCGATCTATCAGAAAACGCTGATCGAAACGGGTCATCCGAAACGTGGCGACATCGTGGTGTTTAAATATCCGGAAGACCCGCGGCTGGATTATATTAAACGCGCGGTAGGTCTGCCGGGCGATAAAGTGACCTACGATCCGGTGGCGAAAGAGGTGACCATTCAGCCAGGCTGTAGCTCTGGCACCGCATGTGAAAATGCGCTGCCAGTCACTTACTCCAACGTTGAGCCAGCTGATTTTGTGCAGACCTTCGCCCGCCGTAACGGCGGTGAAGCGACCAGCGGATTCTTCCAGGTGCCAAAAGGTGAAACCAAAGAGAATGGCATTCGTCTGGTTGAACGCAAAGAGACGCTGGGCGATGTTACTCACCGCATTCTGACCGTGCCCATCGCACAGGATCAGCTGGCAATGTACTACCAGCAGCCAGGCCAACAGCTGGCGACCTGGATTGTGCCGCCGGGACACTACTTCATGATGGGTGACAACCGCGATAACTCTGCGGACAGCCGTTACTGGGGCTTTGTGCCGGAAGCGAATCTGGTCGGTAAAGCAACTGCTATCTGGATGAGTTTTGAGAAGCAGGAAGGCGAGTGGCCGACCGGCGTTCGCCTGAATCGTATTGGCGGAATTCATTAATTTTCGCCAAAAATAACACGTAGCGGCTTTTATTCGCCGCTACGTGAATTATTTCAGCGATAAATCTCTTTGAACTAACGACATCCCCTGTCGTTGTGTATAGAATATTCCCCCGAAGTTTAAGGTTGGCCCTGCAAGGGTGCCACGGCACACGAAACCGCGTTGGTTTTCTCAGGTCGGTTTCGTGTGCTGCATTTTTGACGCATTCATTTATTGGTATCGCATGAACCCCATCGTAATTAATCGGCTTCAACGGAAGCTGGGCTACACTTTTCATCATCAGGAGTTGTTGCAACAGGCATTAACCCATCGCAGTGCCAGCAGCAAACATAATGAGCGTCTCGAGTTTTTAGGCGACTCTATTTTAAGTTTTGTGATTGCAAATGCGCTTTATCATCGTTTTCCGCGTGTGGACGAAGGTGATATGAGCCGCATGCGCGCCACGCTGGTGCGCGGCAATACCCTCGCTGAAATCGCACGCGAGTTTGAGCTGGGTGAATGCCTGCGTCTGGGGCCAGGTGAGCTGAAAAGTGGTGGTTTCCGTCGTGAATCCATCCTTGCCGATACGGTCGAGGCATTGATCGGTGGCGTGTTCCTGGACAGCGATATCCAGACCGTAGAAAAGCTGATCCTTAACTGGTATCAGACCCGCCTGGACGAAATCAGCCCGGGCGATAAACAAAAAGATCCTAAAACGCGTCTGCAAGAATATTTGCAGGGTCGTCATCTGCCGCTGCCATCCTATCTGGTGGTGCAGGTGCGTGGCGAAGCCCACGATCAGGAATTTACCATCCATTGCCAGGTCAGTGGCCTGAGTGAACCGGTGGTCGGCACGGGTTCAAGCCGTCGTAAGGCTGAACAGGCTGCCGCCGAACAGGCGTTAAAAATGCTGGAGCTGGAATGAGCATCGACAAAACCTATTGCGGATTTATTGCCATCGTCGGACGTCCGAACGTTGGCAAATCCACCCTGCTGAATAATCTGCTTGGGCAGAAGATTTCCATCACCTCGCGTAAGGCGCAGACCACGCGTCACCGCATTGTCGGTATCCATACTGAAGGCGCGTATCAGGCGATCTACGTCGATACCCCGGGCCTGCACATGGAAGAGAAGCGCGCCATCAACCGTCTGATGAACAAGGCGGCGAGCAGCTCCATCGGCGACGTAGAGCTGGTGATTTTCGTTGTGGAAGGCACCCGCTGGACGCCGGACGACGAAATGGTCCTGAACAAGCTGCGCGACGGCAAAACGCCGGTGATCCTCGCAGTCAATAAAGTGGACAACGTGCAGGAAAAAGCCGATCTGCTGCCGCACCTGCAATGGCTGGGCAGCCAGATGAACTTCCTGGACATCGTCCCGCTGTCTGCGGAAACGGGTCTGAACGTTGATACCATTGCGGGTATCGTGCGCAAGCATCTGCCGGAAGCGACTCATCACTTCCCGGAAGACTACATCACCGATCGCTCTCAGCGTTTTATGGCGTCTGAAATCATCCGTGAGAAGCTGATGCGTTTCCTGGGCGCTGAACTTCCGTATTCTGTGACGGTGGAGATCGAGCGTTTCCAGAGCAACGAGCGTGGCGGCTACGATATTAACGGTCTGATCCTCGTTGAGCGTGAAGGGCAGAAGAAGATGGTGATCGGCAATAAAGGCGCCAAGATCAAAACTATCGGAATCGAAGCCCGTAAAGACATGCAGGACATGTTTGAAGCACCGGTTCACCTGGAACTGTGGGTGAAAGTGAAATCTGGCTGGGCCGATGATGAGCGTGCGCTGCGCAGCCTCGGTTACGGCGAAGATCAGTAACCTAAGACGACGAGCATATGGATGGATGGCAGCGCGCCTTTGTCCTGCATAGTCGTCCCTGGAGCGAAACCAGCCTGATGCTGGACGTCTTCACGGAAGAGTCCGGTCGCGTGCGCCTTGTTGCCAAAGGCGCACGTTCCAGACGTTCTAATCTGAAAGGTGCCTTGCAGCCTTTCACCCCGCTGCTGGTCCGCTTTGGCGGGCGAGGGGAAGTCAAAACCCTGCGCAGTGCTGAAGCCGTCTCCCTGGCGCTTCCTCTTTCTGGTATCACGCTCTACAGCGGTTTGTATGTTAACGAACTCATCTCACGGGTTCTTGAACATGAGACCCGCTTCTCTGAACTTTTCTTTGATTACCTGCACTGTATTCAGGCACTTGCTGGCGCAACCGGCACCCCTGAGCCTGTTCTGCGTCGTTTCGAACTGGCTCTGCTCGGGCACCTTGGTTACGGCGTCGATTTTCTGCACTGTGCGGGAAGCGGAGACGAGGTAGAAGACACCATGACCTATCGCTATCGTGAGGAAAAGGGCTTTATTGCCAGTGTCGTCGTCGATAACAGCACCTTTACCGGGCGCCAGCTCAGAGCACTGTATGAACGCGAGTTCCCGGACGCCGACACTCTGCGTGCGGCAAAACGCTTTACCCGAATTGCGCTCAAGCCGTATCTTGGGGGCAAACCTTTAAAGAGCCGCGAATTATTCAGGCAGTTTATGCCGAAACGCTAATGTTTTACCCCTCACCCCAGCCCTCTCCCGGAGGGAGAGGGAGAAGGTAAATGAACAAAAATACCGAGGATTGTCATGGCTGAATTACTGTTAGGCGTCAACATCGATCACATCGCCACGTTACGTAATGCACGCGGTACCGCGTATCCCGATCCGGTTCAGGCGGCGTTTATCGCTGAGCAGGCTGGCGCCGACGGCATTACCGTTCACCTGCGTGAAGATCGTCGCCACATCACCGACCGGGACGTGCGCATCCTGCGCCAGACGCTGGATACCCGCATGAATCTGGAGATGGCAGTAACGGAAGAGATGCTGACGATTGCCTGCGATACGAAGCCGCATTTCTGCTGCCTGGTGCCGGAAAAACGACAGGAAGTGACCACCGAAGGCGGTCTGGATGTGGCCGGGCAGCTCGACAAAATGCGCGATGCCTGCAAACGCCTGGCGGATGCCGGTATCCTGGTATCTTTATTTATCGACGCCGATTTCACCCAGATTAAAGCCGCTGCCGACGTGGGCGCGCCGTATATTGAAATTCACACCGGCTGCTATGCCGATGCCGAAAACGACGCAGCGCAGGCGAAAGAGCTGGAGCGAATCGCCAAAGCGGCAACCTACGCCGCGAGCCTGGGACTGAAGGTGAACGCCGGTCACGGCCTGACCTATCACAACGTAAAAGCCATTGCTGCCCTGCCGGAAATGCATGAGCTGAACATTGGCCACGCCATTATTGGTCGTGCGGTGATGAGCGGCCTGAAAGAGGCGGTGTCCGAGATGAAGCGCCTGATGCTGGAAGCGCGTCAGTAATGGCTATTCTGGGCTTAGGCACCGACATCGTCGAAATAGCCCGCATTGAAGCGGTGATCGCCCGCAGCGGCGATCGCCTCGCAAGACGCGTGCTGAGCGATAACGAATGGGCTATCTGGGAGGCGCATCAACAGCCGGTGCGCTTTCTGGCAAAGCGCTTCGCGGTAAAAGAGGCGGCGGCGAAAGCGTTCGGCACGGGCATTCGTAACGGCCTGGCGTTTAACCAGTTTGAAGTGTTTAACGATGAGCTGGGTAAGCCACGTCTGCGTTTATGGGGCGAGGCGCTTAAGCTGGCGGAAAAGCTGGGCGTGGCGCACATGCACGTAACGCTTGCAGATGAACGCCACTATGCCTGTGCGACGGTGATTATTGAGAGTTAAATTTTGTCCGCATGGTGCATCAGGACAAACTTATCCCACAACTGTTCTTCGTTCTCGACGTGTGCCGGATCTTTTAAGATCGTATTGGGAATTGGGCACACCTTCTGGCAGGTCGGCGTTTCATAGTGGCCGATGCATTCGGTGCAGCGGTCGCTGTTAATCTCATAAATGCTGTCGCCCATCGAAATCGCCTGGTTCGGGCATTCGGGTTCGCACATATCGCAGTTGATGCATTTTTTGGTGATTAACAGCGCCATCAGGAAATTCTCAGAAACATCACAAACAGGGCGGGCATTATACGCTCATTCGTTGTTCAGACCAGTTTTTTTACCAGCTCTTCGCTGTGACGAATACGCTCTGGCGCACGCTCCAGATCCTGCTGAACCAGCGCCATAAACAGCAGGTCCGTCAGCATCATCTGCGCACTCGTCGACGAAATCGCCGCGCTGCGAGTGGCCTGTTCCTCGGCAATGGTATACAGACAGCGGGTGGCCCGCTGCTGAAGCGCATTCGGGCTAAAACCGGTAATCGCCAGAATTTTTCCTCCTACGCGCAGGGCTTCGTCGGTGGCCATATTAATTTCACGTCGCTCGCCGGAATAGGAGATGGCCAGCAGTAAATCGTCAGGATCCATGGCCTGCACGGTCGCCAGCAGCGCGTGCATATCCTGTTCAACGATGGCGTTATAGCCGATTTTTGTCAGCTTCCAGCCAAAGTTACGCGCAACCAGTCCGGAGGCGCCGATCCCGGTCAACACAATGCGCCGCGCGTCGCGAAGCATGGCTACGCTTTCCAGCAGCTTCTCTTCCGTGTTTACATCCAGCGTGGCATGCATTGCCGCCACGTTCTCCTTGATCAGCTTTTCGCCCACCAGACGCATCGGATCGTCGCCACGGATCTGGTTATGCACCGGCATTGACTGCGGATTCGGGTTGCTCACCAGTGCTTCACTGATCGCCAGCTTTAGCGCCGGAAAGCCCTTATAGCCTATTTTCTGGGCGAATTTCACCACGCTCGACTGGCTTACCCCGGCTTCGCCTGCCAGCTGCTGGGAGCTGAGGTGTCGCGCGCGATCGGGCTGAGAAAGTAAAAAATCCGCCAGCTTTTTATCACTCTGGGCAAACCCTGCGTAGCGCTGACGAATACGAATTAAACAGTTCATACGGTCTCCTGGCGAAAATGTGATTACCCGCGCAAATACGAATTTTACTCGCCTGAATGAATTTTATATTCCATTATAGTGCTTTTATTATGAATTAAAAATTCCAGAGGTAAATAACATGAATCTTGGCTCTCTTGTTTCTGAAACGCGTAACCCGCAAACCATGGATCTTGATGCACTGTCCACGCTGGAGCTGGTAAACCGCTTTAATCAACAGGATACCCTCGTCGCGCTGGCAGTCAAAGAGACATTGCCTGAGGTAGCAAAAGCCGTAGACGCCGCTGCCGGCGCTCTGAAAGCAGGAGGACGCATTATTTATATGGGAGCGGGAACCAGCGGGCGCCTCGGTGTGCTGGATGCCTCAGAATGTCCGCCGACTTTTGGCGTTCCGCACGGGCTGGTCGTTGGCCTGATTGCCGGTGGCCCCGGCGCGCTGCTGAAAGCGGTAGAAGGGGCAGAAGACAATAAACAGCTTGGGGAAGATGATCTCAGGGCGCTGAACCTGACCGCGCAGGATCTGGTGGTCGGCCTGGCGGCTTCTGGTCGTACGCCGTACGTCATTGGTGGACTGGAATATGCCAGACAGACCGGGTGCACCACAGTGGCCATCTCCTGTAACCCGGGCTCGCCGATTGCGCAGGTGGCCGCCATTGCCATCTCTCCGGTCGTCGGGCCGGAAGCGCTCACCGGCTCCACACGGCTGAAGTCGGGTACCGCGCAGAAGCTGGTACTCAATATGATCTCCACCGGCGCGATGGTGAAATTTGGCAAGGTCTACCAAAACCTGATGGTGGATATGCAGGCCACTAACATCAAGCTGGTGGACAGAGCGTGTCGCATGGTGATGGAAGCGACAGGCGCCAGTCGTGAAGAGGCGGAAAAGGTGCTTCAGCAGACCGATCACGATGTAAAACCCGCCATTCTGATGATATTAACCGGGCTGGATGCAGCCGCGGCCAGAGCCAGACTCGAAGCCCATCACGGGTTTTTACGGGCGGCATTAGAACACCAATAAGAGGCGTGTATGGACAAAACAGCAGCGCTCGCCAGCGACATCCTGCTCGGGATCGGTGGGGAAAAAAATATTCAGCGTCTTGAGAACTGTATGACGCGTGTTCGCGTCGAGGTGCATAACGACGAACAGCTTGATTTGACGCGCCTTAAGCAGCTTCCCGGCGTGAGCGGGTACGTTAAGCAGGGGCAACAGCACCAGTTGATTGTCGGTCCGGGCAAAGCGGCGCAGGTGGTAGATGCCATGCGCGCCCTGATGACGGGCGGTGAAACGGCTCCCGCCTTTGACGATGCGGAACGCACCAAAGCGCAGGCGAAAGCCAAATACAAAGCCCCTATGAGCGATGCGCTGCGCCAACTGGCTAACGTCTTTATTCCGCTGATCCCGGCGTTTATCGCGTCGGGGCTGATCACCGGGATTATCAATATTCTTAAGCGTCCGGATATTGTCGGGGATTTTGCCACGCAGTATCCGAACCTGCTGGGTATTCTGGCGATTTTCGGCAGCGCGGTGTTTGCCATCATGAACATTCTGGTGGGGGTGAACACGGCCAAAGTGTTTGGCGGCTCGCTGGCGATGGGCGGCGTTATGGCGGGTATCCTCTCCAGCCCGCAGCTGGCGCAGATTACGCTGTTTGGCGAGGCGCTTCAGCCTGGCCGCGGCGGGGTGATTGCCGTGCTGCTGGTGGTCATTCTGATGTGCTGGATCGAGAAAAAGCTGCGCGCGGTGCTGCCAGGCTCGATTGAGCTGATCCTCAACCCGCTGCTGACCACATTGATTACCGGGAGCGTGGCGATTGTGGCGCTGCAACCGTTAGGCGGCGCCATCTCTGAAGCCATCGCCCACGGCGCGTCTCTGGCTATCGATCGCGGTGGGTTATTGGTGGGGGCTGTGCTGTCCGGAACCTTCCTGCCGTTAGTGCTGACCGGTCTGCATCAGGGGCTAGTGCCGATTCACGTCGAACTGGTACAGGCGCACGGCTATAACGCCCTGCTGCCGATCCTGTCGATGGCGGGCGTTGGGCAGGTCGGCGCGGCCATCGCGGTGCTGATGAAAACCCGCAACGCACGTCTGAAAAAGGTCATTAAAGGGGCGTTGCCGGTCGGGTTGCTCGGTATCGGCGAGCCGCTGATTTTCGGCGTTACGCTGCCGCTGGGCAAGCCGTTCCTGGCCGCCTGTCTCGGTGGCGCGGTGGGCGGGGCGTTGATTAGCTACTGGAAAGTGGCGACCGTTATCACCTTCGGGATTTCCGGTTTACCGCTGGCATTAACCATCGCGACCGGAAAAGTGATGCTCTATCTGTTAGGCTATCTGGTAGCGGTGATCGCCGGGTTCCTGTTTACCTGGCTATTAGGATTCAACGACCCAGAGGAGTAAGGTTTGGCAAATCACGAGCGTCGCGTTGTCTTTTTTGATCTGGATGGAACGCTGCATCAGCAGGATATGTTCGGCACCTTTATGCGCTATCTGCTGCGGCGCCAGCCCCTTAACGCGTTGCTGGTATTGCCCCTTTTACCCGTTATTGGCATCGCGCTACTGGTGAAAGGCCGTTCAGCGCGCTGGCCGATGAGCCTGCTGCTCTGGGGATGCACGTTTGGTCATAGCGAAGCGCGTCTTAAGCAGCTTGAACAGGATTTTGCCCACTGGTTTCGCGGGCACGTCGCCGCGTTTCCCGTGGTCCAGGCGCGCCTGACCAGCTATCTCGACGCCAACGATGCCGATATCTGGCTGATTACCGGCTCCCCGCAGACGCTGGTAGAGCAGGTCTATTATGATACGCCCTGGCTGCCGCGCGTAAACCTTATCGCCACGCAGATCGCGCGCGGCTACGGCGGCTGGGTGCTTACCCTGCGCTGCCTCGGACATGAAAAAGTGGTGCAGCTGGAGAAACGCATCGGTACGCCGCTGCGTCTGTACAGCGGCTACAGCGACAGCAAGCAGGACAACCCGCTGCTCTATTTTTGCCAGCACCGCTGGCGCGTCACGCCTCTGGGCGAACTTCAGCAACTCGAATAGTCTTATCTGTACCGGCTGTGTATAATGCCGCCCGCTTTTCGACTGGAGTATCAGCCCTTGTCCAACCCTGAACACAATCATGAATACTGGATGCGCCACGCGCTGGCGCTGGCTCAGCGCGCCTGGGAAGAGGGCGAAGTTCCCGTGGGCGCGGTGCTGGTCCATAACAATCAGGTAATTGGTGAAGGGTGGAACCGTCCGATTGGCCGTCACGATCCTACCGCGCATGCTGAAATTATGGCGCTGCGTCAGGGCGGACTGGTGCTGCAAAACTATCGTCTGCTTGATACCACCCTGTATGTCACCCTTGAACCGTGCGTGATGTGCTCCGGGGCGATGGTGCACAGCCGAATCGGTACGCTGGTGTTTGGCGCGCGGGATGAAAAAACGGGCGCTGCTGGTTCACTGATGGACGTGCTTGGGCATCCGGGGATGAACCACCAGGTGAAAACTATCGGCGGGGTACTTGCACCAGAATGTTCGGGTCTGTTAAGTGACTTTTTTCGAATGCGTCGGCTGCAGAAAAAGCAACAAAAGGCAGAATTGAAACCGCAGGGTGATTAAGCTCGTCCGGTGCGACCACCGGATAGCTTTCAGCCAGCTGTTGCGCCTCGGCCGCCTCTTTTTCTTTCTCCAGCAGATATCCCACCAGGCTTATCTGATACTTACGAATATTTTCCACGTAGGCATACGCTTCATGCCCGCGCGCATAGCCGTACGTCAGCTTCTGGTACCACTGTTTCTGGCTAAGCAGCGGCAGGCGCTGTTTTACATCTGACCAGCTGTCCGGGTTACCTTTGGTTTTTGCCGTCAGCGTCCGCGCGTCGAGCATATGGGCATAACCCATGTTATAGGCGGCCAGCGCAAACCAGATCCGCTCCCCTTCAGGGACCGTCTCCGGCACTTTCGCCATCATATCCTGTAAATATTGCGCGCCGCCGCTGATGCTCTGTTCCGCATCGGTTCGATCGCTAATGCCGAGGCTCTGCGCGGTATTTTTGGTCAGCATCATCAACCCGCGCACGCCCGTGGGGGAGGTGGCCTGAGCATCCCAGTGCGATTCCTGGTAGGAAATTGCCGCCAGTAACTTCCAGTCAATCTCCTGAGCGTACTTCTCGAACAGCGGTTGCAGGTCCGGCAGCACGCTATCCACCGCGCGCAGGAAGGAGCGGGTGTCAACGTAATCAAAATCGTCACCGTGACCGAGATATTTCTCTTCCAGACGCGCCAGGGTGCCGTCTTCATTGATGGAATTAAAGAAATCGAGCATAGCCGCAGAGACGGTTTGATCGTCGTCTAACTGGGTAAACCAGGTTACCGGCTGTTCATCGGTCACATCCAGCGCCACGGCGATTTCAGGATGAACGCGCTGGAAAAGGCTGATCGCCACCGAATCAGCAATGGTATAGGCCAGCTTTTTATCTTTTACCTGCTCCAGCAATTCGGTAGTGCCGAGTTTAGGATCGACCGTCCAGCTGAGGTTCGGGTATTTGTTCTCTTTCAACGCCCGCAGATCGTCAATCACCACATGGCCTGGCGCAATGGTCAATTGCTGGTCGGTAATGTCGGCCAGTGAGCGCGGGCGCAAGCTACCCACACGATAAACCACCTGCTGCGACACAGAGTAATAGGTCGGGCCCGGCTGATAATTTTTGCTGCGTTCGCTGTTGTACACCAGACCTGCGGCGAGAATATCGGCACGGTCATGGTCTAAATCATCAAACAGCTGGTTGATGTTCTGCCGCACGGTGACTTTCAGCTTCACGCCCAGATAGTCCGCAAACAGCTGTGCCAGTTCGTAATCAAGACCAATGGTTTTACCGTTGATATCGTCGTATATAAGCGGAGAGGAGAGGGTACTGACGCGCAACTCCCCCCGCTCCTGAATGGCGGCGATACGGTTTTCGGCTTTGCCGAACCAGGGGATAGACGGCCAGAGGGCCACTGCCAGCAGCAACGTAACAATGCCGATGAGCAGATAATTAATCTTTAATTTTTTCAATTAGTTAATTCTCTGCGACGCCGGTTGCCTCAGTGTGCTGTAGTCATGTTAAGAGTAGAGTTTGCCATTGATTGAGCGGCATTTTGCGCAAAGTAGCGCCAGTTGGCAACCAATTAGAGAGACAGGTCACATCTATTGTTAAACAAAAAGGATGATTTTATTTCGACGCAAACGGTTTCGTCGGCGCTCAGGATTCTCTATAATGACGCCCGTTTTCCCCCCCTTGCGCACACTGTAAGCGCCCCGGCGCTTCGAAGACGAGAGACTTATGATGGAAATTCTGCGTGGTTCGCCTGCACTGTCTGCCTTCCGTATTAATAAACTGCTGGCACGTTTTCAGGCGGCCGACCTTCCGGTAAGCAATATTTACGCTGAGTATGTCCATTTTGCTGACCTGAATGCCCCCCTGAATGCAGAGGAGCGCGTACAGCTGGAACGTCTGCTTAAATATGGCCCAAGCCTGAGCAGCCATACGCCGACCGGCAAATTAATCCTCGCCACGCCACGTCCTGGCACCATCTCCCCCTGGTCTTCCAAAGCCACCGACATCGCTCACAACTGCGGCCTGAGCCAGATTAACCGTCTGGAGCGCGGCGTGGCGTACTATGTGGAAGCGTCAACCCTGAGCGACGCGCAGTGGCAGGCCGTCACAGCGGAGCTGCACGACCGCATGATGGAGAGCGTATTTGACTCTCTGGATGATGCGCAGAAACTGTTCTCCCACCATCAGCCTGCGCCGGTACAGAGCGTGGATCTGCTGGGGCAGGGGCGTCAGGCGCTGATCGACGCAAACCTGCGTCTTGGTCTGGCGCTCGCAGAAGATGAAATCGACTACCTTCAGGATGCATTCGTTAAGCTGAATCGCAACCCGAACGACATCGAACTGTATATGTTCGCGCAGGCCAACTCCGAGCACTGCCGCCACAAAATTTTCAACGCCGACTGGATTATCGACGGCGAACAGCAGCCGAAGTCGCTGTTCAAAATGATCAAAAACACCATGGAGCAAACCCCTGACCACGTGCTGTCTGCCTATAAAGACAACGCCGCGGTGATGGAAGGTTCCGAGGTGGGCCGCTTCTTCGCCGACCGCGAAGCAGGGCGCTATGACTTCCACCAGGAGCCTGCGCATATCCTGATGAAAGTGGAAACCCACAACCACCCGACGGCCATCTCTCCGTGGCCGGGTGCGGCGACCGGCTCCGGCGGTGAAATCCGTGACGAAGGTGCGACCGGTCGCGGCGCGAAACCAAAAGCGGGTCTGGTCGGTTTCTCCGTTTCCAACCTGCGTATCCCGGGCTTTGAACAGCCGTGGGAAGAAGATTTCGGCAAGCCAGAGCGCATTGTGACCGCGCTGGATATCATGACCGAAGGCCCGCTGGGCGGCGCGGCGTTCAACAATGAATTTGGTCGTCCGGCGCTGAACGGTTACTTCCGTACCTACGAAGAGAAAGTGGACAGCCACAACGGCGAAGAGCTGCGCGGCTACCACAAACCCATCATGCTGGCGGGCGGGATCGGCAACATTCGCGCCGATCACGTGCAAAAAGGTGAGATCGTCGTGGGCGCGAAGCTGATCGTGCTCGGCGGCCCGGCCATGAACATTGGTCTGGGCGGTGGTGCAGCCTCGTCTATGGCTTCCGGCCAGTCTGATGCGGATCTCGACTTCGCGTCCGTGCAGCGCGACAACCCGGAAATGGAGCGCCGCTGTCAGGAAGTGATCGACCGCTGCTGGCAGCTCGGCGATGCCAACCCGATTCTGTTCATCCACGACGTGGGCGCGGGTGGTCTGTCCAACGCTATGCCTGAGCTGGTGAGCGACGGCGGTCGCGGCGGGCGCTTCAACCTGCGCGATATCCTGAGCGATGAGCCAGGCATGAGCCCGCTGGAAATCTGGTGTAACGAATCCCAGGAGCGCTACGTGCTGGCGGTTGCTGCCGATCAGCTGCCGCTGTTTGACGAGCTGTGCCGCCGCGAGCGCGCGCCGTATGCCGTCATCGGTGAAGCGACCGAAGAGCAGCACCTGACTCTCAGTGATGCTCATTTCGACAACCAGCCGATCGATCTGCCGCTCGACGTGCTTCTTGGCAAAACGCCGAAGATGACCCGCGACGTTACAACCCGCAAAGCGGCGGGTAAAGCGCTGGATCGTCAGGGCATTATTGTGGCGGAAGCGGTTAACCGCGTGCTGCACCTGCCTGCGGTGGCGGAGAAAACCTTCCTGGTCACCATCGGCGACCGTACCGTGACCGGTATGGTGTCACGCGATCAGATGGTCGGCCCGTGGCAGATCCCGGTCGCTAACTGCGCCGTGACCACCGCGAGCCTCGACAGCTACTACGGCGAAGCGATGGCGCTGGGTGAACGCACCCCGGTGGCTCTGCTGGACTTCGCCGCTTCTGCCCGTCTGGCGGTCGGTGAAGCGCTGACCAATATCGCCGCGACGCAGATTGGCGACATCAAACGCATCAAACTTTCCGCGAACTGGATGGCCGCTGCCGGTCACCCTGGCGAAGACGCGGGCCTGTACGAAGCGGTAAAAGCGGTGGGTGAAGAGCTGTGTCCTGCGCTCGGCCTGACCATTCCGGTGGGTAAAGACTCCATGTCGATGAAAACCCGCTGGCAGGAAGGCAGCGAGCAGCGCGAGATGACTTCGCCTCTGTCGCTGGTGATCACCGCGTTTGCGCGCGTGGAAGACGTGCGTCATACCGTTACGCCGCAGCTTTCCACTGATGATAACGCCCTGCTGCTGATTGACCTCGGCAAAGGCCATAACGCGCTGGGTGCCACCGCGCTGGCACAGGTTTATCGCCAGCTCGGCGAAAAGCCAGCCGACGTGCGGGACGTCGCACAGTTGAAAGGCTTCTACGACGCAATTCAGGCGCTGGTGGCGCAGCGTAAGCTGCTGGCCTACCACGATCGTTCCGATGGCGGCCTGCTGGTGACGCTGGCAGAGATGGCCTTCACCGGCCACTGCGGCGTTGAAGCAAACATTGCAACGCTTGGTGAAGACCGCCTGGCGGCGCTGTTTAACGAAGAGCTGGGTGCCGTCATTCAGGTACGCGCCGCAGATCGCGACGCGGTGGAAGCGATTCTGGCGCAGCACGGTCTGGCAGACTGCGTGCACTATCTCGGTAAAGCGGTGCAGGGCGACCGTTTCGTGATTGAAGCCGACGGCCACCCGGTGTTCAGCGAAAGCCGCACCACGTTGCGTATGTGGTGGGCGGAAACCACCTGGCAGATGCAGCGCCTGCGTGACAACCCGGAATGTGCCGATCAGGAGCATAACGCGAAGGCGAACGACAACGATCCTGGCCTGAACGTGAAGCTCACCTTCGACATCAACGAAGACATTGCCGCGCCGTACATTGCGACCGGTGCGCGTCCTAAAGTGGCCGTGCTGCGCGAACAGGGCGTTAACTCCCACGTTGAAATGGCAGCGGCCTTCCACCGGGCGGGCTTTGACGCCATCGACGTCCACATGAGCGACCTGCTGGCAGGGCGTACCGGGCTGGATGATTTCCAGGCATTGGTAGCCTGCGGGGGGTTCTCCTACGGTGACGTGCTGGGCGCGGGCGAAGGCTGGGCGAAGTCCATCCTGTTCAACAGCCGCGTACGTGACGAGTTTGAAACCTTCTTCCACCGTCCGCAGACGCTGGCGCTGGGCGTGTGTAACGGCTGCCAGATGATGTCTAACCTGCGCGAGCTGATCCCGGGCAGCGAAGCCTGGCCGCGCTTTGTGCGTAACCAGTCTGACCGCTTTGAAGCGCGCTTCAGCCTGGTAGAAGTAACCCAAAGCCCGTCTCTGCTGTTGCAGGGGATGGTCGGTTCGCAGATGCCAATCGCGGTTTCGCACGGTGAAGGTCAGGTTGAAGTCCGTGATGCGGCGCACCTGGCTCAGCTTGAAAGCAAAGGACTGGTGGCGCTGCGCTTTGTTGATAACTTTGGCAAGGTCACCGAAACCTATCCGGCTAACCCGAACGGTTCGGCAAATGGCATTACCGCGGTCACCAGCGAAAGCGGTCGGGTGACCATCATGATGCCGCACCCGGAGCGTGTCTTCCGCACCGTGAGCAACTCCTGGCACCCGGAAAACTGGGGCGAGGACAGCCCGTGGATGCGCATTTTCCGCAACGCGCGTAAACAACTAGGTTAAGTTTCAACGCCTGACTGTAGGCCCGGTAAGCGCGAGCGCCACCGGGCTTTTTTGTCTCTGTCGCAAATTCGCGACAACTCTCTGGTCTGAGTGTCTCCAAAAGGAGACATTTAACCTGTTGATTTATATGCGGCAGGACAGGTTCCCATTAAGGTGTTGCTTAATAGCGACACTTAGCCTGGAAATCATTCACGTAACAATCAATACGTTTTGATAATAAAAATATTACTAATCATAAGGATAGCGTTAATTTTTGCAATCTGGCACGCGTGTTGCATAATAGTAACCAGTGGCTCATTCACCTTCTTATGTCAGCCCCTTCGGGACGTGCTACATAAACTTCGAATGACGCACAAAAAGGTGCCTGCCGTCCAACTACTGATTATTGCAATGCTTTATCAGGCCAGGGCGAAACGTCGAGTTAGGCACCGCCTTATTCCATGACAAAGCCGGGTTTTTACCCGGCTTTGTTGTATCTGAAGGGCAGACTCAGTTACGCTCTCCTCAAACCCGGATGAAGAGAGTAATGTGTTGAAACGCTGGCCCGCTTTCCCTCGCTCCCTGCGACAGCTCGTTATGATGGCCTTCCTGCTGATCCTGCTACCTTTGCTGGTTCTGGCCTGGCAGGCCTGGCAAAGCCTGAACGCGTTAAGTGCACAGGCGGCCCTGACTAACCGCACCACGCTTATTGATGCTCGCCGTAGCGAGGCGATGACCAACGCCGCGCTTGAGATGGAGCGTAGCTATCGCCAGTACTGCGTGCTTGATGATCGCACGCTGGAGAGGGTCTATCAGAACCAGCGTAAACGCTACAGCGAAATGCTGGACGCCCACGCCGGGGTGCTGCCAGATGACAAACTCTATCAGGCGCTGCGTCAGGATCTGAACGATCTGGCGCAGCTCCAGTGCAAAAACAGCGGTCCTGATGCCGCCGCCGCCGCCCGACTTGAAGCCTTCGCGAACGCCAATACGGAGATGGTTCAGTCCACCCGTACGGTTATCTTTTCCCGTGGTCAGCAGCTCCAGCAGGAGATTGCCGAGCGCGGCCAGTTCTTCGGCTGGCAGGCGCTGGTGCTGTTCCTCGTCAGCCTGGGGCTGGTGCTGCTCTTTACCCGCATGATCATCGGCCCCGTGAAGGGGATCCAGCGGATGATTAACCGCCTGGGGGAGGGTAAATCTCTCGGGGATACGGTCGTTTTTAAAGGCCCGCGCGAGCTGCGCTCGGTCGGTCAACGCATCATCTGGCTTTCAGAGCGCCTGGCGTGGCTGGAATCGCAGCGCCACCAGTTCCTGCGCCATATCTCACACGAACTCAAAACGCCGCTGGCCAGCATGCGTGAAGGTACGGAACTGCTGGCCGACGAAGTGGCGGGGCCGTTAACCCCTGAGCAAAAAGAGATCGTGGCGATTCTGGATGCCAGCAGCCGCAATTTACAAAAGCTTATTGAACAACTGCTGGACTATAACCGCAAGCTGGCGGATGGTGCAGTGGTGCTTGAAAGCGTTGAGATTGAACCGCTGGTGGACATGGTGATATCCGCCCATAGCCTGCCAGCAAGAGCTAAAATGATGCATACCCAGGTGGAACTCAACGCGCCAGCCTGTCTTGCAGAACCGATGCTGTTAATGAGCGTACTGGATAATCTTTATTCCAATGCGGTGCACTATGGTACTGAATCCGGTACCATTTATATCAGAAGCAATAACAACGGTTCGCGGGTATTTATTGACGTAGCGAATACCGGAAGCCCGATTCCGGATGATGAAAAAACGATGATCTTTGAACCCTTCTTCCAGGGGAGTCATCAGCGAAAAGGTGCGGTAAAAGGAAGTGGTCTGGGGCTGAGTATTGCCCGCGACTGCATACGACGCATGCAGGGTGAGCTTAACATCGTGAGTGATGAACGCGCCGATGTCTGTTTTCGTATCGAACTGCCTCTTGAGCCGGAAAAATCAATGAAATGAATAACAACCTGGTGAGTATGTCACACGTCTTTTACCGCGCACTGCGCGCGGTGTTTTCCAGCAAAAATGTGCGCCTCAGCCTGCCCTGCTTACTGCTGGCAGGCTGTGTAACCCATGCACCGAAAAGTGCAATTAGCCACAAACAGGAAGATAAATGGCCGCAAAAACAGCTGGCTGATTTCCTTTCGACACGTTGCGATGATATCTGGAGCCTGTCGGGGCGTGATGTTGAATCCAATCCGCTGTTCTGGCTGCGCGGAATAGACTGCGCCCAGCGGCTGGCGCCCGCCGAGGCCCGTGCCCAGGCGGCGATGCTGGTGGACGATACCTGGCAGGACGCGTTTAAACGCGGGATCGTGATGGCGGATGCCAGAATCACGCCTGTCGAACGCCGCGCCAACGTGACGCGGCTGGATACTTACGTGATCAATATTCCTCCGCAGGTGCGCCCGGTCTATCAGCTCTGGCGGGACGGACAAACCCTGCAATTACAGCTGTCTGAAGAGCGTTTCCGCTACAGCAAATTGCAGCAGTCAAGCGACAGCGAGCTTGATGCGCTTCGCCAGCAGCAGGAGTCGCTGCGCGAGCAGCTGGAAACCACCACCCGCAAGCTCGAAAATCTGACCGATATCGAAAGACAGCTCTCGACGCGTAAGCCGGCAGGCAGCTATCTGCCCGATGGGTCGAAAGGCAACTCTGCCACGACGCCAGACAGTGAGACGCCGAAACAAGAGGATGTGAAGCCATGACAAGCCGTAAACCTGCCCATCTGTTACTGGTGGATGACGATCCCGGGTTGTTAAAGCTGCTGGGGATGCGTCTGGTCAGCGAAGGCTACAGCGTGGTCACCGCTGAAAGCGGGCAGGAGGGGCTGAAAGTGCTCAGCCGTGAGAAAATCGATCTGGTGATCAGCGATTTGCGCATGGATGAAATGGATGGCCTGCAACTGTTCACGGAGATCCAGAAGCAGCAGCCCGGGATGCCGGTGATTATCCTCACCGCTCACGGATCTATTCCTGATGCGGTGGCCGCGACGCAGCAGGGGGTATTCAGCTTCCTCACCAAACCGGTGGATAAAGACGCCCTCTATAAAGCGATCGACAGCGCTCTTGAGCACGCGGCGCCATCCGGCGACGACGGCTGGCGTGAATCCATCGTGACGCGTAGCCCTGTGATGCTGCGCCTGCTGGAACAGGCGCGGATGGTGGCGCAATCCGACGTTAGCGTGCTGATCAACGGCCAGAGCGGGACCGGGAAAGAGATCCTCGCCCAGGCGATCCACAACGCCAGCCCGCGCAGTAAAAATGCTTTTATTGCCATTAACTGTGGCGCGTTGCCGGAACAGCTGCTCGAATCAGAGCTCTTCGGCCATGCCCGCGGCGCCTTTACCGGCGCGGTGAGCAGCCGTGAAGGGCTGTTCCAGGCGGCTGAGGGCGGCACGCTGTTTCTTGATGAAATTGGCGATATGCCCGCGCCGCTGCAGGTCAAATTGCTGCGCGTGTTGCAGGAGCGGAAAGTACGTCCGCTCGGCAGCAACCGCGATATCGATATCAACGTGCGTATTATTTCCGCCACCCACCGTGATTTACCCAAGGTGATGGCGCGCAACGAGTTCCGCGAAGATCTCTACTATCGACTGAATGTCGTCAACCTGAAAATCCCGGCGCTGGCCGAGCGTGCGGAAGATATCCCGCTGCTGGCAAATCACCTTTTGCGCCAGGCCGCTGACCGCCACAAACCATTTGTGCGCGCGTTCTCCACCGATGCGATGAAACGCCTGATGACCGCAAGCTGGCCGGGTAACGTACGCCAGCTGGTGAACGTGATTGAGCAGTGCGTGGCGCTGACGTCATCGCCGGTGATCAGCGATGCGCTGGTGGAGCAGGCGCTCGAGGGGGAAAACACGGCCTTACCGACGTTTGCGGAAGCGCGAAATCAGTTCGAGCTGAACTATCTGCGCAAGCTGCTGCAAATCACCAAAGGCAACGTGACCCACGCGGCGCGCATGGCCGGGCGTAACCGTACCGAGTTCTATAAATTGCTCTCACGCCACGAGCTGGAAGCGAACGATTTTAAAGAGTAATACCGCAAAATTCGCCTGAATATGATACTGTGAGCAACCGATTACGAGGCTGCTTACTGGCAAGAGTTTAAGGACCCACCATGAAAAAAATTGATGCGATTATTAAACCTTTCAAACTGGATGATGTACGTGAAGCGCTGGCAGAAGTAGGCATCACCGGGATGACCGTAACTGAAGTGAAAGGTTTTGGTCGTCAGAAGGGCCACACCGAGCTATACCGTGGCGCAGAGTACATGGTGGACTTTCTGCCGAAAGTGAAAATCGAGATCGTGGTGAGCGATGATATCGTCGATACCTGTGTGGATACCATCATCCGCACGGCGCAGACCGGTAAAATTGGCGACGGGAAAATCTTCGTCTTTGACGTGGCGCGCGTGATCCGTATCCGTACCGGCGAAGAAGACGACGCGGCGATTTAACATTCTTGCCGGGTGGCGCTGCGCTTACCCGGCCTACAGAACCCTTCGCAGGTCCGTGCAAGCGCAGCGCCGCCGGGCGATTACAGCACTTTATGCGGGCCGAAACATTCGTAATGAATGTTGTCTTTGTTCACGCCCAGGTCTACCAGCTGCTTCGCGGCATACTGCATAAACGCTACCGGCCCACACACGTAGAACTGCATCCCCGGTGCGCTAAACGCCCCTTCGTGCTGCCCTAAATTCATCAGGCCTTCGCTGTCAAAACGTGCCGCTGCGCGGTCAGCTTCCGTGGGTAAACGATACCAGGTATGCGCGGTAAAGTGTGGCAGACCCGCTCCGAGCGCTTTCACTTCATCTGCAAAGGCGTGCACATCACCGTTTTCGGCCGCGTGGAACCAGTTAACCTGCGCGCTGTGGTTTGATTTTGCCAGCGTATCCAGCATCGCCAGCATTGGCGTTTGACCAACACCTGCGGAAATCAGCGTCACCGGGGTACCCGATTCCACCGCCATAAAGAAATCACCCGCTGGCGCGGCCAGATGAACGATATCACCCACGCTGGCGACGTTATGCAGCCAGCTGGATACCTGACCGCCTTCCTCACGTTTAACCGCAATGCGATAGCCTTTGCCGTCTGGCTTGCGGGTCAGGGAGTACTGGCGAATCTCCTGGTGCGGGAAGCCTTCAGGCTTCAGCCAGACGCCCAGATACTGCCCCGGCTGGTAATCGGCAACTGGCTGGCCGTCCACCGGCTCAAACTCAAAGCTGGTAATCAGTGCGCTGCGCGGGGTTTTCTCAACGATGCGGAAAGCACGCGTGCCTTCCCAGCCGCCATTCTTGCTGGCGTTTTCGCTGTAGATCTGCGCTTCACGGTTGATGAACACGTTTGCCAGCACGCCGTATGCCTTACCCCAGGCATCCAGCACTTCCTGGCCCGGGCTGAACATTTCGTCCAGGGTTGCCAGCAGGTGACTGCCCACGATGTTGTACTGCTCAGGTTTGATCTGGAAGCTGGTGTGCTTCTGCGCGATTTTTTCCACCGCAGGCAGCAGAGCCGGCAGGTTTTCGATGTTGCTGGCATAGGCGGCAATAGCGTTAAACAGCGCTTCGCGCTGATCGCCGTTACGCTGGTTGCTCATGTTGAAAATCTCTTTGAGCTCCGGGTTATGCGCGAACATGCGATCGTAGAAATGAGCGGTCAGTTTAGGACCCGTTTCAACCAGCAGGGGGATTGTGGCTTTCACGGTAGCGATGGTTTGGGCGTCGAGCATAGCAGCTTCCTTCTGATGTTACTTTAATGATGTATTTTATATGCATCTTATAAAAATACCCCTGCAATGTAAATGGTTCTTTGCATCGTGAAAAATATGCATCACAAAGCTGAAAAGAAATCCGTTGAGAATGGCGAGAGCTTTATTGCTCAAACCCTTGCGTGGCGTGGAGGTAAACGTTTGCGTAAAATCGTTTGTCAAGACCTGTTATCGCAGAACTATTCAGTTATACTGTTGCCCGTCGTCCAACAGGACTGCCTTTTCAGGCCAAAAATTTACTTGTTAGCTGAGTCAGGAGATGCGGATGTTAAAGCGTGAAATGAACATTGCCGATTATGATGCCGAACTGTGGCAGGCTATGGAGCAGGAAAAAGTACGTCAGGAAGAGCACATCGAACTGATCGCCTCCGAAAACTACACCAGCCCGCGCGTGATGCAGGCGCAGGGTTCTCAGCTGACCAACAAATATGCTGAAGGTTATCCGGGCAAGCGCTACTACGGCGGTTGCGAATACGTTGATATCGTTGAGCAGCTGGCGATTGACCGTGCGAAAGAACTCTTTGGCGCTGACTACGCGAACGTCCAGCCGCACTCTGGCTCTCAGGCTAACTTCGCTGTTTACACCGCGCTGTTGCAGCCGGGCGATACCGTTCTGGGTATGAACCTGGCGCAGGGCGGCCACCTGACTCACGGCTCCCCGGTTAACTTCTCTGGCAAACTGTACAACATCATCCCTTACGGTATTGATGAGTCCGGTAAAATTGACTACGAAGACATGGCGAAGCAGGCCAAAGAGCACAAGCCGAAGATGATCATCGGTGGCTTCTCTGCTTACTCCGGCATCGTTGACTGGGCAAAAATGCGTGAAATCGCTGACAGCATCGGTGCGTACCTGTTCGTCGACATGGCGCATGTTGCCGGTCTGATTGCGGCAGGCGTTTACCCGAACCCGGTTCCACATGCGCACGTTGTGACCACCACCACCCACAAAACCCTGGCGGGTCCACGCGGTGGGCTGATCCTGGCGAAAGGCGGTGACGAAGAGCTGTACAAAAAGCTGAACTCCGCCGTGTTCCCAAGCGCCCAGGGCGGCCCGCTGATGCACGTTATCGCCGCGAAAGCCGTCGCGCTGAAAGAAGCGATGGAGCCAGAGTTCAAGGTTTATCAGCAGCAGGTTGCTAAAAACGCCAAAGCGATGGTGGAAGTGTTCCTGAACCGTGGCTACAAAGTGGTCTCTGGCGGGACTGAAAACCACCTGTTCCTGCTGGACCTGGTTGATAAGAACCTGACCGGTAAAGAAGCTGACGCAGCCCTCGGCCGCGCCAACATCACCGTGAACAAAAACAGCGTGCCAAACGATCCGAAGAGCCCGTTCGTGACCTCCGGTATCCGTATCGGTTCTCCGGCTGTCACTCGCCGCGGCTTTAAAGAAGCTGAAGTAAAAGAGCTGGCGGGCTGGATGTGTGACGTTCTGGACAACATCAATGACGACGCGGTTATCGAGCGCGTTAAAGGTAAAGTTCTGGACATCTGCGCACGCTTCCCGGTGTACGCATAATTCTGTGCGTTTCAGAACTGAAAAAGGCCGCTTATGCGGCCTTTTTTTATGGGCTAACGTCGGTCGAGGGAGATGGCCCCCGGCCCGGTAATCGCCAGCAAAATAAAGGCGCCAGCGATACTCACATTTTTATAGAAGTTAATCATATTTGGCAGGACCGCATCGCCCGTCATATCCCAGTAGTGGTGTCCAATCACCGCCGTCCCCAGCGTATAGAAGACAAAGATCACCGCGAGGGGGCGGGTAAAAAAGCCCAGAACGATCAGAATCGCGGCGGGGATTTCCATTACCACCGCAATAATCGCGGCCAGCATGGGCATGGGGGCGCCGAGCGACGTCATGTACTGAACGGTGCCGCTAAACCCCGTCAGCTTGGGATAACCGAAAATAATAAACAGGACCACGATAGCAATGCGGGCAATTAAAAGCAGGAGAGAACGAGAGGATCCGAAATCGAAATAACGTAAGCTGTTCATGGCAAACGACCTCTTCAGGCGATGTCTTATAAACGTAATACAGTTTTACCGCTCTCGCCATACGCTGTACGGCTGGTGATGATGTTAATTTTTAGTTAATTTATAGCGCGCTAACGACTTGCTAAAGTCAGGGATTAACGCCAGACTATCGCCTCCATTTCGGGAGGGATTCATGGTCTTGCATTCCACGCGCTGGCTGGCGCTCAGCTATTTCACCTATTTCTTTAGTTACGGTATTTTTTTGCCTTTCTGGAGCGTCTGGCTCAAGGGAATTGGTCTGACGCCTGAGACCATCGGCATCCTGCTGGGCGCGGGGCTGGTGGCACGTTTCCTGGGTAGCCTGCTGATAGCGCCCCGCGTCAGCGATCCCTCTCTGTTGATTAAAGCCGTGCGTATTCTGGCCCTGCTGACGCTGGTCTTTGCGGCCTGCTTCTGGGTCAGCCACCAGTTTGCCTGGCTGATGGTGGTGATGGTTGGCTTTAATCTGTTCTTCTCCCCGCTGGTGCCGCTGACGGATGCCCTGGCGAACACCTGGCAAAAGCAGATCACCATGGACTATGGCCGCGTGCGCCTGTGGGGATCGATTGCCTTCGTGATTGGCTCTGCGCTGGTCGGGAAACTGGTCAGCCTCTATGACTATCGCGCCATTCTGGCCCTGTTAACGCTCGGCATCGCCTCGATGCTGCTCGGTATGTTGCTGCGTCCGTCGGTGATGCCGCAGGGCGAAAGCCGCCATCAGGAGAGCGCTGGCTGGCCCGCCTGGCGCTCGCTGGTGGCGCAAAGCTGGCGTTTCCTGGCCTGCGTCTGTCTGCTTCAGGGGGCGCATGCGGCCTATTACGGCTTCAGCGCCATCTACTGGCAGGGGGCGGGCTACTCGGCTTCTGCGGTAGGCTACCTGTGGTCACTCGGCGTGGTAGCGGAGGTCATTATCTTCGCGCTGAGCCAAAAACTGTTCCGTCGTTTCGGGGCGCGTGACCTGCTGCTGCTTTCCGCCGTTTGCGGCGTAGCGCGCTGGGGCATCATGGGCTGGACGACGGAGCTGCCGTGGCTGATTGTGGCGCAAATTCTGCACTGCGGAACCTTCACCGTCTGCCATTTGGCGGCGATGCGCTATATCGCGGCGCGAGAGGGTGGGGACGTTATTCGTCTTCAGGCAGTCTATTCAGCGGTGGCGATGGGCGGCAGTATTGCGGTGATGACCGTATTTGCCGGTTTCCTCTATCAGCACCTGGGCCACGGTGTGTTCTGGGTGATGGCGCTGGTCGCTTTGCCGGCCATTGTCATCCGCCCTAAAGTCGCTGCTCGCACGTAACTAGGATTCGAGCATAACGCGAATATGTTCCTGCTGCTGCGTGTTCAGGGTCTCAACGGCATGAATGAGCGGCGGCGAGAACAGCGGCAGAGCGGTTGGATAAGGCGTAATAACCAGCGCCGCCTCGCGGGGGGCGCCCTCCTTCTTAAACGCTTCCAGGCTAAGATAACGAATATTGAGCGGCAGCAGCGTTAGCTCGCGAAGCTGCTGCTCAATTAACTCCTCGCAGGCTTTATCTTCCCACGTTAACAGGACCACCTGTTTTTCATGAAGATCGGTTTCCTGCATCAGCCAGGCACCAAAAATCACCGCCACCAGAGCCATCTCTTCACCGGAGAATCGCAGGCCAAATTCGGCTTCCAGCTCAAACAGCGCCTCTTTAGTGGTGCGCAGTAGCCGGGGGTATAGACGGTGGATCTCTTCCGGCAGACTGTTGTCGATGCCGATGTCAAATAAGGAGCGGTCCAGCGCCTGAGCCAGATGAATATACAGCTGATCGGTCAGCCCTTGCTCATCGCTGAAGTTCATCCCGGTTTGCGCCCGGAAACGGGCAATCATACGCACGATGGCCCGACGCAGGCGCTGATCCTGCTGGTGTTTATCCAGTACCGGGTCGGGTGTGCGGAGCATCATAAACAGCAGCGCCAGGAACAGCTGTTCATCACTGTGCGTTCCCTGCGGGACGCGCCGTTTCCAGTGACGGACAATTTCCTGCGCCGTAAAGTATTCCCCTCTCGATTGCGTCCAGCTGCGCTGAACGGTTGAAAACTCCGGCGTATTGCCCAGATGATGCTGAATAAGACAATATTGCAGATAAAGCTGTAAAAACTGTACGTCGCGGGACTCAAACTGGCGCTGAAGCTTGCGCGCGCAAAAGTTGATAAGCGCCCGAAGGTTCGCATCGTCATAAAGCGGGCGGGCAATGCCGTGCTGTTTGAGCGCGGTTTTTAAGGCAGGGGTAAACTGTTGGGCGACAAAATGTGGACACAGCCGAAGCGCCCTGCGCAGCCAGTGCAGCAGGCACAAACGCTGATTCAGGGCGGAGCCCTCAATACGGTAGCAACCGTCATGGTGCGTGACGATATCAAGCCGATGATAGCGCTGGATTTCATCGCGCGTCTCGGCTATATCTTGCCGTGCCAGGACGTCGTCCACGCCGTTGGCAGCGATTATGCTCTGTGCGGTGACGGCAGCATCGGGCAGGTAAAGCATCAAAAGCACCTGGCAACGGCGCTGCGAACTGGAAAGCACAGATGGAATTTCAAGCGTCGTCATCATCTGTCGGGTATCCAGTGTGAATGTTTGATAAGAATAGCTAAAGGATGGGCGCTGAAAAGCGCGCCGGCAGGCCTTTCATTCAGGATTGCTGGCGAACATCACAGAATTTTTGACGTGAGGAATTGATGCAAACAGTTAAACAAAGCGTGACAGCGTTATTTTTGGCGGTTATCACCTCCGCCGCCAGCGCACATCCTCACAGCTTTATCAGCCTGAAAACCGAACTGGTGACGGACGGCACACAGCTCAGCGGCCTGAAGATGCGCTGGACGATGGATGAAATCACCTCCGCCGACCTGCTGTACGATGCCGGAAACGCAAAGCCCGGCGACGAGATCTGGAAAAAGCTGGCGGCGGAAGTCATGGCCAACGTGCTGGGTCAGCACTACTTCACCGAGTTCTGGCACAACGGACAAAAGGTGAAATTTCTTAACCGTCCCACGGAGTACGGTATGACCCGCGACGGCCATCAGGCGGTGCTGACGTTTATCCTTCCGCTGGCGCACCCTCAGCCGCTGGCCGGGCAGAAGTACAGGTTTTCCACGTTTGACCCAACCTACTATGTCGATATGCATTACGCCCAGGACAGCGACGTACAGTTGCCAGAAATATTGCAAAAAAGCTGCAAAATTGCCGTGCACACGCCGACGCCCAGTGAAGAGACGCTGAACTTTGCCGTTTCCCTTGATAAAGAAGATGCGCCTCCAGAAGACATGGAATTAGGAAAACAGTTTGCGCAGGAGGTGACGTTACAATGTCAGTGATCTCCTCCCCCGTCAGTAAGCCGCGTCGCTGGCTGCACCTCTGGCCTCTGGCGCTCTTTTTGCTGTTAGCGTCTGGCGGCGCGCTCTGGCTGTGGCAGGCATGGCCGCAGGTGATGATGAAAAGTATCCTCTGGCAGCGGGAAGTTAATCAGCAGATGAGCGGGCTGCTGAAAGCCGTGGCGGAAAATCCGTCCAAAGCGGGCGGCTCTCTTCTGGCGTTCAGCTTTATCTATGGCGTGCTGCATGCCCTGGGGCCGGGGCACGGCAAAATCGTCATCACGACCTGGCTTGCCACCCATCCGTCGAATCTGAAATCGAGTATCGGCCTGACGCTGGCTTCCTCTTTACTTCAGGGCGGTGTGGCAATTGCGCTGGTCGTGGTCGTCCTTTCGCTGCTACAGCTCCCGGCCCGCCAGCTGCATATGAGCAGCTTCTGGCTGGAGAAGGGAAGTTACGCGCTGGTAGGCTTACTGGGGCTGATTCTCTGCTGGCGGGCGCTGAAAAAATTGCGCGCGTTGCTGCAAAAACCAAAATTCAAAATCTTTACGCCGCATCACCTTCACCATGAAAACTGCGGGTGCGGGCATCAGCATCTGCCGACGCAGGAACAATTACAGAATGGTGACGACTGGCGTGCGCGCCTGATGATTGTTCTCTCAATGGGGATGCGTCCATGCTCGGGCGCAATCATGGTGCTGTTGTTCAGCAAAGTGATAGGTGTATTTGGCTGGGGCATGATCTCGGCGCTGGCGATGGCGGCGGGAACATCTCTGACTATCTCTTCGTTAGCCTTGCTGGTGCACAGCTTCCGTCAGCTGGCGGTAAAACTCAGCGGCAATAAAACGCCGGTATTGTGGCGACAGGTTGGCTGGACGACGCTTGCGCTGGCGGGCGGGGTGATTCTGCTGGTGGCTGCGGTCACGATGTGGATAAGTGCGGTGCCGGTGGGAAGGGGGTTGCGGCCTTTTTAGCCATACCTGAGGGGTTTGTAGGCCCGGTAAGCGTAGCGCCACCGGGCTTAACAGACTGGATTAACGCTTCAGCGCATCGCTCAGTTCTTCACGCATGTTTGCCAGCATGGCTTTAACAACGCGCGGGTTACCTGCAACGATGTTGCCGGTAGACATATAGTTATGGCCGCCGGTGAAGTCACAAACAATCGCGCCAGCTTCACGTGCGATCAGCTCGCCCGCCGCGAAGTCCCACGGCTTCAGAGACAGCTCAAAGTAACCGTCAACGCGGCCGGTCGCCACGTAGGCCAGATCCAGTGCAGCAGAGCCGGTGCGACGGAAGTCCGCGCATTCGGTGAACAGTTTGCCGAGGATATTCATATAAGTGGTTGCGTGCTGCTTCGCCTTGAACGGGAAGCCGGTCGCCAGAATCGTGCCGTCCAGATCGCGTGCATTGCTGCAGCGCAGACGGTAGCCGTTCAGCTGCGCGCCCTGACCGCGGGTCGCGGTGAACAGTTCGTTACGCATTGGATCGTAAACAACGGCGACTTCAGTACGGCCTTTGATGCGTACTGCGATAGACACAGAGAAGTGTGGCAGGCGCTTAACGAAGTTGGTGGTGCCATCCAGTGGATCGATAACCCATTGAACATCCTGATCGGTACCTTCATGTTCACCGCTTTCTTCGGTGATGATGGTGTGCTGCGGGTAAGATTTGCGGATCGTTTCGATAATAATCGCTTCGGCGGCTTTATCGACGTTAGTCACGAAATCATTGCTGCCTTTCTGGCTGGTTTCTACGGAGTCTGGGGTTTCGTAGTGTTTGGCAATTACATTACCCGCCTTGCGCGCTGCGCGCACGGCGATGGTCAGCATCGGATGCATCGGTCTCTCTCACTGGATGTTAAAGAACAGGAAAATCGGCGCAGAGTATAGCAGCGGGATCGGATTATGTCTCTCGTTTATGATAATATGCCCGAATATTCTTCAGACACTGAATCCAGACATCTAAAAATTATGCTGCAAAACATTCGAATCGTGCTGGTTGAAACATCGCACACCGGCAACATGGGCTCTGTGGCCCGCGCTATGAAAACCATGGGCTTAACGAACCTGTGGCTGGTTAATCCGCTGGTGAAACCAGACTCTCAGGCTATTGCGCTGGCGGCCGGCGCCAGCGACGTGATTGGGAATGCACAGATTGTGGACACCCTGGACGAAGCCCTGGCCGGTTGCAGTCTGGTGGTGGGGACCAGCGCGCGCTCCCGTACGCTGCCCTGGCCGATGCTGGACCCGCGCGAATGCGGCCTGAAAAGTATCTCAGAAGCGGAGCAGGCGCCGGTTGCGCTGGTGTTTGGTCGCGAACGCGTTGGCCTGACCAACGAGGAACTACAGAAGTGCCACTACCACGTGGCGATTGCCGCCAACCCGGAATACAGCTCGCTGAACCTGGCGATGGCGGTGCAGGTGATTGCCTACGAAGTGCGCATGGCATGGCTGGCGACGCAGGAAAAACCGGTCGAACCTAAAGAAGAGACGGCCTACCCGCTGGTGGACGATCTGGAGCGCTTCTACGGCCACCTGGAGCAGACGCTGCTCTCTACCGGCTTTATCCGTGAAGGCCATCCAGGGCAGGTGATGAACAAGCTGCGCCGTATGTTCACCCGGGCGCGCCCGGAAAGCCAGGAGCTGAACATCCTGCGCGGGATCCTGGCGTCGATTGAGCAGAAGAATAAAGAGTAGTAGTGCAGTGTGTTTTTCCCTCTCCCTGTGGGAGAGGGCCGAGGTGAGGGCATCAGTCCGCACCTTTGTTATGAAGGCACAGAAGGTTAAATACCTGACTAAAACAGTCAAGTAAATAGTTGACCAATTTAGTCAGGAATGTCAGACTTGGCCCTGCTATGCAATACCCCCATTTTACAATAAAAAACCCCGGGCAGGGGCGAGTTTGAGGTTAAGTAAGACATGAGACTGACATCTAAAGGGCGTTATGCCGTGACCGCGATGCTGGACGTTGCGCTCAACTCCGAAGCGGGCCCGGTTCCGTTGGCTGATATTTCTGAACGACAGGGGATCTCCCTCTCTTATCTGGAACAGCTGTTCTCCAGACTGCGTAAAAATGGACTGGTGTCCAGCGTTCGTGGCCCGGGCGGCGGTTATCTCCTGGGTAAAGACGCGGGCAGTATTGCGGTTGGCGAAGTGATTAGCGCAGTTGACGAATCCGTTGACGCGACCCGTTGCCAGGGCAAAGGCGGCTGTCAGGGCGGCGATAAATGCCTGACCCACGCGCTGTGGCGCGATCTGAGCGACCGTCTGACCGGCTTCCTGAATAACATCACCCTGGGTGAGCTGGTTAATAACCAGGAAGTTCTGGATGTTTCTGGTCGTCAGCACAGTCAGGATTCACAACGCAGCACCCGCACGCAGGACGCCATCGACGTTAAACTGCGCGCGTAATTAAAAAGATAAGTATTCAGAATCAGGCCGGGGTGGTCACACCCCGCGTACTCGGTCGTACATCCAGCCGGTTGCCTGATTCCTTGCATTGAAGCGATGTACGGAGTTTATAGAGCAATGAAATTACCGATTTATCTCGACTACTCCGCAACCACGCCGGTGGACCCGCGTGTTGCCGAGAAAATGATGCAGTGTCTGACCCTGGACGGAAACTTTGGTAACCCAGCTTCCCGTTCACACCGTTTTGGCTGGCATGCTGAAGAGGCGGTTGATATCGCCCGTAATCAGATTGCTGACCTGGTCGGTGCCGACCCGCGTGAAATTGTTTTCACCTCCGGTGCGACCGAATCCGACAACCTGGCGATCAAAGGTGCAGCCAACTTTTATCAGAAAAAAGGCAAGCACATCATCACCAGCAAAACCGAACACAAAGCCGTGCTGGACACCTGCCGTCAGCTGGAGCGTGAAGGGTTCGAAGTGACTTACCTGGCGCCGCAGAGCAACGGGATCATCGACCTGAAAGAGCTCGAAGCGGCGATGCGTGATGACACCATTCTGGTTTCCATCATGCACGTTAACAACGAAATCGGTGTTGTGCAGGACATCGCCACCATCGGCGAAATGTGCCGTGCGCGCGGCATCATCTACCACGTGGATGCGACCCAGAGCGTGGGCAAACTGCCTATTGACCTGAGCCATCTGAAAGTGGACCTGATGTCCTTCTCCGGTCACAAAATCTATGGCCCGAAAGGGATCGGCGCGCTGTACGTTCGTCGTAAGCCACGTATCCGCATCGAAGCACAGATGCACGGCGGCGGTCACGAGCGCGGCATGCGTTCCGGTACTTTGCCTGTTCACCAGATCGTGGGGATGGGCGAAGCGTATCGCATCGCGAAAGAAGAGATGGAAAGCGAGATGGCACGCCTGCGTACGCTGCGTAACCGTCTTTGGGACGGCGTGAAGGATATGGAAGAAGTCTATCTGAACGGCGATCTCGAGCAGGGCGCGCCCAACATCCTCAACGTCAGCTTCAACTATGTTGAAGGCGAGTCGCTGATCATGGCGCTGAAAGACCTGGCCGTTTCTTCCGGTTCTGCCTGTACGTCTGCAAGCCTGGAGCCATCCTACGTGCTGCGTGCGCTGGGCATGACTGACGAGCTGGCGCACAGCTCTATCCGTTTCTCTTTAGGTCGTTTCACTACCGAAGAAGAGATTGACTACACCATCAAACTGGTTCGTAACTCCATCGGCCGTCTGCGCGACCTTTCTCCACTGTGGGAAATGTTCAAGCAGGGCGTGGATCTGAACAGCATTGAATGGTCACATCACTAATCGGTACATAAGGAGAATTCAATCATGGCATACAGCGAAAAAGTTATCGATCATTACGAGAACCCGCGCAACGTTGGCTCTTTTGACAACAGCGACGAATCTGTCGGTAGCGGTATGGTTGGCGCGCCAGCGTGTGGCGACGTGATGAAGTTGCAGATTAAAGTCAACAATGAAGGTATCATTGAAGACGCGCGCTTCAAGACCTACGGCTGCGGTTCTGCTATCGCCTCCAGCTCCCTGGTCACCGAGTGGGTGAAGGGCAAGTCTCTGGACGAAGCACAGGCAATCAAAAACACGGACATTGCTGAAGAACTCGAACTGCCGCCGGTGAAAATTCACTGTTCAATTCTGGCAGAAGACGCGATCAAAGCCGCCATTGCGGATTACAAAAGCAAACGTGAAGCAAAATAATTGAGGTTTGAGTATGTCGATTACCCTTAGCGACAGCGCTGCCGCGCGAGTAAGCTCTTTTCTGGCGAACCGTGGTAAAGGCTTTGGCCTGCGACTGGGCGTACGTACCTCCGGCTGTTCTGGTATGGCTTACGTACTGGAGTTTGTTGACGAACCGGCGTCTGATGACACCGTGTTTGAAGACAAGGGCGTGAAGGTGGTGGTCGATGGCAAAAGCCTGCAATTTCTCAACGGCACTCAGCTGGACTTTGTAAAAGAAGGCCTGAACGAAGGGTTCAAATTTACGAACCCGAACGTCAAAGACGAGTGTGGTTGCGGCGAAAGCTTCCACGTTTAACCGCGTTCCGCTGTTATACCGATTAATTCGTGTTGCAGAAAGGCGGCAAGCGAGTGAATCCCCGGGAGCTTACTTAAGTAAGTGACTGGGGTGAACGAGCGCAGACAACGCATCTGCAGCGCGAAGTAAGAAGGTATAACCCCACCGTGGCTGTGCTACGCGTGGGGTTTGTTCTAACAGGCTACCCCTGAGATTGTTATGGATTACTTCACTCTCTTCGCACTACCCGCTCAATACCCGATTGATCTCCAGGCGCTGACGATCCGTTTTCAGGATCTCCAGCGTCAGTACCATCCGGATAAATTCGCCAGCGGGACGCAGGCAGAGCAGCTGGCTGCGGTATCACACTCCGCAACCATCAACCAGGCCTGGCAAACGCTGCGTCATCCGCTGGCGCGTGCAGAATATCTGCTCTCGCTCCACGGTTTTGATCTGGCGAGCGAACAGCATACCGTGCGCGACACCGCGTTTCTGATGGAGCAGCTGGAGCTTCGCGAAGAGCTGGATGAAATTGAACAGGCTAAAGACGAAGCGCGTCTGGAACGTTTTCTCCAGCGCGTAAAGGGCATGTTCGATACCCGCCATCAGCAGATGGTTGAGCAACTGAACAACGAGACCTGGGACGTGGCGGCAGACACTGTGCGCAAACTCCGTTTTCTCGATAAACTGCGAAGCAGTGCTGAACAACTCGAAGAAAAGCTGCTCGATTTTTAATTTCGGAAGCAATTATGGCCTTATTACAAATTAGTGAGCCAGGCTTAAGCGCCGCACCGCACCAGCGTCGTCTGGCGGTCGGTATTGACCTGGGCACCACCAATTCTCTCGTGGCGACCGTGCGTAGCGGCCAGGCGGAAACGCTGGCTGACGAGCAGGGCCGCCATCTGCTGCCTTCCGTGGTCCACTACCAGCAGCAGGGTCACGCTGTCGGCTTTGATGCCCGCGCCAATGCCGCGCGCGATCCGGCTAACACCATCAGCTCGGTTAAGCGCATGATGGGCCGCTCGCTGGCGGATATCCAGACCCGTTATCCGCATCTGCCGTACCAGTTACAGGCCAGCGAAAACGGCCTGCCGATGATTGCGACATCTGCCGGTCTGCTGAACCCGATTCGTGTTTCCGCTGACATCCTCAAAGCGCTGGCGGCGCGCGCGACGGCGACGCTCGGTGGCGATCTGGACGGCGTGGTAATCACCGTTCCGGCCTACTTCGACGATGCACAACGTCAGGGCACCAAAGACGCCGCGCGTCTGGCGGGCCTGCACGTGCTGCGTCTGCTGAACGAACCGACAGCGGCAGCCATTGCCTACGGCCTCGATTCCGGTCAGGAAGGGGTGATTGCGGTTTACGATCTCGGCGGCGGGACGTTTGATATCTCTATCCTGCGCTTAAGCCGCGGTGTGTTCGAAGTGCTGGCCACCGGCGGGGATTCCGCGCTCGGCGGCGATGACTTCGACCATCTGCTGGCGGACTACATCCGCGAGCAGGCGGGCATCAGCGATCGCAGCGATGCGCGCGTCCAGCGTGAACTGCTGGATGCGGCCATCGACGCCAAAATCGCCCTGAGCGATGCGCAGTCCGTCAGCGTGAACGTCGCAGGCTGGCAGGGTGAGATCACCCGCGACCAGTTCAGCGAACTGATTGCGCCTCTGGTTAAGCGTACCCTGCTGGCCTGCCGTCGCGCATTGAAAGATGCGGGCGTTGAGGCTAACGAGGTGCTGGAAGTGGTCATGGTTGGCGGCTCAACCCGCGTGCCGCTGGTACGTGAGCGCGTAGGGGAATTCTTTGGCCGCACGCCGCTAACCTCTATCGACCCGGACAAAGTGGTTGCCGTGGGTGCCGCTATCCAGGCCGATATCCTGGTCGGCAACAAGCCGGACAGCGAAATGCTGCTGCTGGACGTCATCCCGCTGTCTCTGGGTTTAGAAACCATGGGCGGCCTGGTGGAGAAAGTTATTCCCCGTAACACCACCATTCCGGTGGCGCGCGCGCAGGAGTTTACGACCTTCAAAGACGGCCAGACCGCGATGTCCATCCACGTGATGCAGGGCGAGCGCGAGCTGGTGCAGGACTGCCGCTCTCTGGCGCGCTTTGCGCTGCGCGGAATTCCGGCGCTGCCGGCGGGCGGGGCGCATATTCGCGTCACCTTCCAGGTGGATGCGGACGGTCTCCTGAGCGTGACGGCGTTGGAAAAATCCACCGGCGTCGAATCGTCCATTCAGGTGAAGCCGTCCTACGGCCTGACCGATGGCGAAATCGCCTCCATGATTCAGGACTCAATGAGCTACGCCGAGCAGGATGTGAAGGCGCGTATGCTGGCGGAACAAAAAGTGGAAGCCGCACGCGTGCTGGAAAGCCTGAACGGCGCGCTTGCTGCCGATGCCGCGCTGTTAAGCGCCGCTGAGCGCCAGGTAATTGACGACGCTGCCGCGCGCTTAAGCGTAGTCGCCGAAGGCAATGACGCTGACGCAATAGAAGAAGCCATTAAAAACGTTGATAAACAAACCCAGGACTTCGCTGCTCGCCGCATGGACAAATCTGTCCGCGTCGCGCTGAAAGGCCAGTCCGTGGACGAGGTTTAATATGCCAAAGATTGTTATTTTGCCTCATGCGGACCTCTGTCCGGATGGCGCTGTTCTGGAAGCGAAGACCGGTGAAACCATTCTCGATGTAGCCCTGCGTGCAGGTATCGAAGTGGAACACGCCTGTGAAAAATCCTGTGCCTGCACCACCTGCCACTGCATCGTGCGTGAAGGTTTTGATTCTCTCGCCGAGAGCACCGAAGACGAAGACGACATGCTGGACAAAGCATGGGGTCTGGAGCCAGACAGCCGCTTAAGCTGCCAGGCGGCGGTGACCGATGAAGATCTGGTCGTGGAATTCCCACGCTACACCATCAACCACGCACGCGAGCATTAATATGGGACTGAAGTGGACAGACAGCCGTGAAATCGGCGAAGCGCTCTACGACGCGAACCCGGATCTCGATCCGAAGACCGTACGATTCACCGACATGCATCAGTGGATCTGCGATTTAGAGGATTTTGACGACGATCCAAACGCATCCAATGAAAAAATTCTGGAGGCGATTCTGTTAGTCTGGTTAGATGAAGCAGAGTAAATCACTTAACGGGCTGCCTTCAGGCGGCCCGTTTGCTAATAAGGACAAATAAAATGACCGAAGCGATGAAGATTACGCTCTCCACGCAGCCAGCCGACGCACGCTGGGGCGAGAAAGCCACCTGGAGCATCAATAACGACGGTATTACCCTGCACCTGACGGGTAACGATGATTTGGGCCTGATCCAGCGCGCCGCGCGTAAAATTGACGGCCTGGGCATTAAGCATGTCACTCTGACTGGCGAAGGCTGGGACACCGACCGCAGCTGGGCTTTCTGGGCGGGTTACAAAGGCCCGAAAGGCACCCGTAAAATTGAGTGGGCGAACCTCGATGAAGCCGGTCAGAAAGAGCTGGAAAGCCGCCTGAAAATTATCGACTGGGTGCGCGACACCATCAACGCCCCGGCGGAAGAGTTGGGGCCTGAGCAGCTGGCGCAGCGCGCGGTTGACCTGCTGTGCGGCGTGGCGGACGACAAGATGTCCTACCGCATCACCAAAGGTGAAGACCTGCGCGAACAAAATTACATGGGTATCCACACCGTGGGCCGTGGCTCCGAGCGTCCTCCGGTCCTGCTGGCGCTGGATTACAACCCAACCGGCGATAAAGAAGCGCCGGTCTTTGCCTGTCTGGTCGGGAAAGGTATCACCTTCGATACCGGCGGTTACAGCCTTAAGCAGAGCGCGTTCATGGACTCCATGAAGTCCGACATGGGCGGCGCGGCGACCATTACCGGCGCGCTGGCGTTCGCCATCACCCGTGGTCTGAACAAGCGCGTGAAGCTCTACCTGTGCTGCGCGGATAACATGGTGAGTGGCAACGCCTTCAAGCTGGGCGACATCATTCGCTACCGCAACGGTAAAAATGTTGAGGTGATGAACACCGATGCCGAAGGCCGTCTGGTGCTGGCCGATGGCCTGATCGACGCCTCTGCGCAGAAGCCGGAGCTGATTATCGACATGGCGACCCTGACCGGCGCGGCGAAAACTGCCCTTGGCAACGATTACCATGCGCTGTTCAGCTTCGACGACAAGCTGGCCGCTCGCCTGCTGGCCAGCGCGGCGGCGGAAAACGAGCCGTTCTGGCGTCTGCCGCTGGCCGAGTTCCACCGCAGCCAGCTGCCGTCTAACTTCGCCGAGCTGAACAACACCGCGAGCGCGGCGTACCCGGCGGGAGCCAGTACCGCAGCAGGCTTCCTGTCTCACTTCGTTGAGAACTACCATGAAGGCTGGCTGCACATTGACTGCTCCGCAACCTACCGTAAAGCGGCGGTTGAGAAGTGGTCAGCAGGCGCAACCGGTCTGGGTGTGCGTACCGTGGCGAACCTGCTGACGGCTGAGTGATCTTTTTTGCCGGGTGGCGCTACGCTTACCCGGCCTACAAAACCCGTAGGCCCGTGCAAGCGTAGCGCCACCGGGCAATTGTGAAGTAGCCAAACTATGTCAGAAACCAAAAACGAATTAGAAACCCTGCTGGAGCAGGCGGCGACCGAGCCCGCCCACCGTCCGGCCTTTTTCCGCACGCTGCTGAAATCCACCGTCTGGGTGCCGGGCACCGCAGCAGAAGGGGAGCAGGTTGTCGAAGACAGCGCCCTGGATCTGCTGCACTGGGAGAAAGACGACGGCACGTCGGTGATCCCGTTCTTTACCTCGCTCGAGGCCTTGCAGGAAGCGGTAGAAGACGAACAGGCGTTCGTGGTGATGCCGGTGCGCACGCTGTTCGAAATGACCCTGGGGCAGACGCTATTCCTCAATGCCAAACTGCCGACCGGGAAAGAGTTCACTCCGCGTGAAATCAGCCATCTGATTGGTGAAGAAGGCAACCCGCTCAGCACCCAGGAGGTGCTGGAAGGGGGCGAAACGCTGCTGCTGTCTGAAGTGGCCGAGCCGCCCGCGCAGATGATTGACTCCCTAACCACGCTGTTTAAAACCATCAAGCCGGTGAAACGCGCGTTCCTCTGCTCCATCAAAGAGAGCGCTGACGAAAAGCCTGTTCTGCTGATTGGGATTGAGGCCGACGGCGATGTTGAGGAGATCATCCAGGCGGCGGGAAGCGTAGCGACCGACACGCTCCCGGGCGATGAGCCGATTGATATCTGTCAGGTGAAGAAAGGTGAGCAGGGCATCAGCCACTTTATTACCGAGCACATCACTCCGTTCTACGAGCGTCGCTGGGGCGGCTTCCTGCGCGATCTCAAGACCAACCGCATTATCTGATTACGGCGGGGTGACCTTCACCCCGTTGCTTCCAGCAACAGTAAATCCATCAGCAGCACCAGATTCGACTCAAACGACGTCACCCCTGCGGCTTCGGCGGCGAAATGTACCGCTTCGTCATAGAGGGCAAAATGCACGTCGGCCATACCTGCCAGCGTATTGGCCGACGCGCGGGTAAACGCGACGATCGTCATGCCGACGTTTTTGGCGATCCGCGCTTTATCCAGCACCTGCTCCGTTTCGCCGCTGCGCGAAACGGCAATAAATACCTGATAGCGTGCGGCGTTGCTGAGAAAAATATTCCGGCTGTCCCCCGGTCCGGAGATGAACGCGGTTTTTCCCAGCACCTGCAACTTCTTGGTCAGGTACTCGGCAAAAAGATATGAAAACCCGGCGCCGTAGAGAAAGAAGCTCTCTTTCTGGCGCAGCAGGCTGGCAAACTGCTGGCGTTTGTCCTGGGTAACCCACTGGAAGGTCTGCTGATAGTTGGCAATAAACCGGGCAAAAAGCGCGGGCATTTCTGCATGTTGCGCAGACTGTACGGTGATCCGCGGCGTGTCAGAAAGCAGCTGCTTGCAGTGCCAGATAAACTCGCTAAATCCGCTGAAGCCCAGCTTCTGGCACAGCCGCATAATCGTCGCGGTGGAAACAAATGTCGCCAGCGCCAGCTCGCGCACCGTGATATTGCCCACCAGCAGCGGATGCTCAGTGAGGTGGGCGAGGACGCGATACTCCGCGCGGGTCAGTGACGACCCGCGTGTTAACAGCGTTGCCAGGCGGTTATCCATTATTTCGCCGGTTCAACCGGCAGATCGTCCCGTGCACCCCATTCACTCCAGGCGCCGTCATACAGCGTCACGTCATTCGCGCCAAGGGTTGCCAGCGCCAGGATCACCACGCAGGCCGTCACGCCGGAGCCGCAGCTGGCAATAACCGGACGATGCAAATCCACGCCCTGACGTTCAAAAATGGCACGCAATTCATCGGTGGTTTTCAGCTCGCCTTCAAACACCAGATCGCCCCACGGCACGTTCAGCGCCCCCGGGATATGTCCGCGCTTCAGCCCCGGACGCGGTTCATCCGCTTCTGCATTGAAGCGCGGAGCAGGACGGGCATCGACGATTTGGGCCGTTTTTTCATGGCTTACGACCAGCACGTCGGTCAGGCGTTTCACCACGTGTGCGTCGAACGTGGCATCGAATTCGCCTTCCGGCAGCGTCACGTCGCCCTGCTGAAGCGGCAGCTCGTCGCGCTTCCAGCCCGCAAGCCCGCCCGCCAGAATCGACACTTTTTCCACGCCGAAGTTTTTCAGCATCCACCACGCCCGCGGGGCGGAGAAGAGGTTACCCTCATCGTAAACAACGAGGTGTTTGTCTTTGCTGATGCCGAGCTCGCGCATCGCCACGGAAAACGCTTCCGGACGAGGCAGCATGTGCGGCAGGGGAGAGGTGTGATCGGAGAGAGCTTCGATATCGAAAAAAACCGCGCCAGGCAGGTGCCCTGCGCGATATTCAGCGGGAACGTCACGATGCTCCTGGCCCGGAGGGGCCATGCGCGCGTCGATAATCTGAACTTCCGGGTCGTCGCCGTGCTCAATCAGCCAGTCGGCGGCGACAAAATATGAGGTGGACATGGTTGCCTCCATTCTTTTCCGTAAAAAAGGATTGTCGGTGTTTTTTCTGACACCGACAAGTTAACCACGTTCAACTCGCGAGCAAGCCCCTATTTTTTCACCGCTTCACCGTCCTGCCATGCCTTTTGCAGCGCTGGCCAGTAGTCGCGGTTGGCTTCGATCATCTCATCCAGAATCGCTTTCGCGTGCTCCATGGTCGGCACGGTGCGGTTCAGAGTAAACGCCTGCAACGCTTTCTCGTAGCTGCCTTCGATGGTTGCCTCCACCAGCAGCTGTTCAGAAGCGAGCTGCTGTTGCAGGAGCGTCTGGTGGAACAACGGCACCTGACCCACGCGGACAGGCTCCGGCCCTTCGGAGGTGATATAGGCAGGTACTTCCACCACCGCATCGCACGGCAGATTGGTAATCGCCCCGCGGTTTTCCACCATCACCAGATGACGTTGGCGCAGGTTGAATGCCAGCGAGCAGGCGACATCGACGATAAATTCGCCGTGAACACCTACGTGGAAGGCGTCCGGTAAGATCCCGCTGCGCTGGTACTCTTCGGCGGCGGCAAACAGCTTTTTCTCACGTCCGTTCATCACTTCGTTGGCCCGGGTATAGTCGGGGTTCTGATGCTCCACAATCTGGTTCGGCATCAGGTAGTACTGTAGATACGGGTTCGGCAGGTACTCCGGGAAGTTATCCATAATCGGCTTGATGTTGCGCCAGGTTTTCACCCACGACGGATCCGAGTGCTGCGGGTCGGTTTTTGCCGCATCTTCCGTCAGCAGGCCAAACTTCGCGATATGTTTACGCAGCTCCGGTAATTTGTCCTCGCCGTCCACCAGCACGCGGGTAAACCAGCCGAAGTGGTTGAGGCCAAAATAGTCCACCTCCAGTTTATGACGGTCCACGCCCAGAATGGCGCCCATATTGCGCATCGCGGCGACAGGCATATCGCAGATGTTCAGCACGCGTGCGTTGGGGCGCAGGCGACGCACGCCCTCAGCGACGATCGCCGCCGGGTTGGAGTAGTTCACGATCCACGCCTTTTCGTGCGCGTAGCGTTCCACCCTATCGATCAGCTCTACCATCGGCAGGATCGTACGCAGGCCATATGCCAGCCCGCCGGGTCCGCAGGTTTCCTGGCCGACCACTCCGTGGCGCAGCGGAATTTTTTCATCCTGCTCGCGCATTTTGTACTGTCCGACGCGCATCTGAGCAAAAACAAAATGCGCGCCGCTGAAGGCCACCTCCGGATCGCTGGTGACCGTGAATTTGATGCTCTGGCTGTGGTCGCGAATGACCTTTTCCACCACGGGCGCAATGGTGTTCTGGCGCGCCTCGTCGATGTCATACAGGCGAATCTCTGCCAGGGGGAAATCGTGCAGGCGTACCATCAGGCTTTTCACTATACCTGGCGTGTAGGTGCTGCCGCCGCCGGCAATCGACAGAATGAATGGGGGTGTTAACATCTTTAGCTCCTTTCAGAGAAACGTCTCAACGGCTTCTCGCATTTTTTTGACATGCAGCCCGTAGACCACCTGAACGTTGTTACCTTGTTTGATAATCCCTTTCGCGCCGGTCGCTTTCAGGCGCGGTTCGTCGATGATGGCGACGTCCTTCACCGTGACGCGTAAGCGGGTGTAGCAGTTATCAACCACCTGAATGTTTTCCCGACCGCCCAGACCGACGACGATCGATTCGCCCAGACCGTCGTTATTTCCCTTCGCCTGGTATTCCTGTTTGCTGTAGAGGCGCGTCTCCCGATCGTCATCTTCACGACCGGGCGTTTTCATGTTGAAACGCAGGATCAGGAAGCGGAACACCACGAAATAAAGGGCGAACATGATCAGCCCGACCACGATGTACATGGGCCAGTTGGACTTTTCCGTGCCGAGCGGCAGGTTGTAGAGGATAAAATCGATAATTCCGTTGGCGCCGATGGCGTGAACGCCAAACAGGGTGAACAGCATCATGCCAATGCCGGTCAGCACCGCATGCACCACGAACAACAGCGGGGCGACAAACAGGAAAGAGAACTCGATCGGCTCGGTTACGCCGACCAGCAGCGAGGTCAGCGCCGCCGGGATCAGAATGGCTTTCGCAATCGCTTTACGCTCTGGCTTCGCGGTCATGTACATCGCCAGCGCGGCGGCGGGAAGGCCGAACATCTTGCTGATGCCGCGAGCATCCCACACCACGGTGCTGCTGAGCTGCTTCACGTCCGGGCAGGCCATCTCGGCGAAGTAGATATTGCGCGCGCCCTGGTAAGCCGTACCGCACACCTCCTGCGTACCGCCCAGTTCGGTATACAGGAACGGCGTATAGACCAGATGATGCAGGCCCGTCGGCACCAGAATGCGTTCAAGGAAACCGTAGATCGCCACCCCAAACGGACCGGACCCTTTGATCGCCAGCGCCAGGGCGCTTATTCCATGCTGTGCGTACGGCCAGAGTTCGCTCATGACCACGCCGAGCAGCATAGAGACTGGCAACATCACAATCGCGACAAAGCAGTGGCCGGAGTATATCGCCATCGCGCCGTTAAACTGGACACCGGAATATTTGTTGTACAGATAACCGGAGAGCGCCCCGGTCAGGATCCCGGCGAAAACGCCCATCTCCAGCACCTGTACGCCCAGAACCATGCTTTGTCCGGCGGCTTTCATCTGCTCTGCAGGGGCCAGTTCTCCCTGAAGCTGTAACGTCACGTTCATCGCGTTAATGAATACGATAAAGGTCACCAGCCCAATCAGCGCCGCGTAGCCTTTGTCTCGGGTTGCCAGGCCAATGGGGATCCCGACGGCAAACACCAGCGCCAGGTTGACCAGCACCGACACGGCAGATTTGGCGATCAGCTGGCCGACACTCTGGATCAGCGGATGGCCGAGAAACGGCAGGTACTCGGCCAGATTGCCGTTACCCAGCACATTCCCAAAGGCGATAAACAGACCGACGATAGGTAAGATAAGTACAGGTCCGTAAAGTGATTTTCCGAAATTTTGTAGGGCGTTCACGGCTCGTTTCATGGCTTTCTCTCTTATTGAACCGCGCACTCGGGGTGCGTCATGGTCATAAAACTAGCAGGCATGATGCGAGCTTATCCAGCTATCTTCTTGTTTTAAAAACAAATGACGCGAAAGGTAACATGTTACGTTACGCTGTGTGATCGCGGTTCCACCCTCGCATGCGAGCGCGATGCCATTCTGCGAGGCGCTTTCCAGATTATAAAATTGGACTTTTTGTATTAACGAAACTTGCGGATAATACTTATCCGGACGACGACCAACAGGCCCCTCAGGCCAGGGACATAGGATGAAACCGTTTCGCTTAGCTGCGATCTCTCTCGCGCTGCTCACCACCTTTACGCTTGTCGGCTGTGATAACAGCGATGACAAACCTCAGGCCGCTGCCCCCGCAGCGTCTACTACATCAGCACAGAAAACCCCGGCAAAACCGGATCCTGAAAAGCTGGCTAAGCTGGCCGCGCAGAGTCAGGGTAAGGCGTTGACGCTGCTGGATGCCTCTGAAGTGCAACTCGACGGTGCTGCGACACTGGTTCTGACCTTCTCTGTACCGCTGAATCCCAGCCAGGATTTTGCGAAAACGGTGCATGTGGTGGATAAAAAAAGTGGCAAAGTGGACGGCGCCTGGGAACTGGCCCCCAATCTGAAAGAGCTGCGCCTGCGCCATCTGGAGCCGAATCGTAATCTGGTCGTCACCGTCGAGCGTAATTTGCTGGCGCTGAACAAAGCGACATTCGGCATTGACTATGAAAAAGCGATCACCACCCGGGATGTTGAACCGACGGTCGGATTCGCCAGCCGCGGATCGCTGCTGCCGGGTAAAGTGGTGGAAGGGTTGCCGGTGATGGCGCTCAACGTCAACAATGTGGACGTGAACTTCTACCGCGTTAAGCCGGAGTCGTTGGCCTCGTTTGTCAGCCAGTGGGAGTACCGTAACTCGCTGACCAACTGGGAATCTGACAACCTGCTGAAGATGGCGGAACTGGTCTACACCGGCCGTTTCGACCTCAACCCGGCGCGCAACACGCGTGAAAAACTGCTCCTGCCGCTCAAAGATATTAAGCCGCTCCAGCAGTCTGGCGTCTATATCGCCGTGATGAATCAGGCTGGTCACTATAACTACAGTAACGCCGCGACGCTCTTTACCTTAAGTGATATTGGGCTGTCCGCTCACCGTTATCATAACCGCCTGGACATCTTCACCCAGAGTCTTGAAAACGGTGCGGCGCAGTCAGGCGTGACCATTACCCTTCTGAACGATAAAGGACAGACCCTGGCCGAGGCGAACAGCGACGCCGATGGTCATGCGAAACTGGAAACCGATAAAGAAGCCGCGCTGATCCTGGCCAGTAAAGATGGCCAGACCACGCTTCTTGACCTCAAACTTCCGGCGCTGGATCTGGCGGAGTTTGATATCGCCGGTAACCCGGGTTACAGCAAACAGTTCTTTATGTTTGGCCCGCGCGATCTCTATCGTCCGGGTGAAACGGTGATCCTTAACGGCCTGCTTCGCGACAGCGATGGCAAACCGCTTCCCGAGCAGCCGGTAAAACTTGACGTGCTGCGTCCGGACGGCCAGGTAGCGCGTACGGTCGTTGTGCAACCTGAGAACGGCCTTTATCGCTTCAACTATTCGCTTGATAGCGGCGCCCAGACCGGCATGTGGCATATTCGCGCGAATACGGGCGATAACCAGCAGCGCATGTGGGATTTCCACGTCGAAGATTTTATGCCTGAGCGTATGGCGCTGAATCTGACCGGGCAAAAAACGCCGGTTTCCCCGCAGGAGGATGTGGACTTTAACGTTGTGGGCTATTACCTGTATGGCGCGCCGGCTAACGGTAATTCTCTGCAAGGCCAGCTTTTCCTGCGTCCGCTGCGTGACGCGGTGCCTGCACTGCCTGGCTTCCAGTTCGGTGATATTGCCGAGGAGAACCTGAGCCGCAGCCTGGATGAAGTGCAGCTTACGCTGGACGAACAGGGGCGCGGACAGGTTACCACCGAAAGCCAGTGGAAAGAGGTGCACTCGCCGCTGCAACTGATTTTGCAAGCCAGCCTGCTGGAATCAGGCGGGCGTCCGGTAACGCGACGCGCCGAGCAGGCTATCTGGCCTGCGGCTGAACTTCCGGGGATCCGCCCACAGTTCGCCAGCAAGGCCGTGTACGACTACCGCACCGATACCACCGTCAACCAGCCGATTGTTGATGAGAACGGCAACGCCAGCTTTGACATCGTCTATGCCGATGCCAGCGGGGCGAAAAAAGCGGTATCTGGTCTGCAGGTGCGTCTGGTCCGTGAGCGTCGCGACTACTTCTGGAACTGGTCCGAGAGCGAGGGCTGGCAGTCTCAGTTTGATCAAAAAGATCTGGTTGAGGGCGAGCAGGAACTTAACCTCAAGGCCGATGAAACCGGTAAAGTCACCTTCCCGGTGGAGTGGGGCTCATACCGTCTGGAAGTGAAAGCCCCTGATAACATGGTCAGCAGCGTGCGCTTCTGGGCGGGGTACAGCTGGCAGGATAACAGCGATGGCACGGGTGCTGCTCGCCCGGATCGTGTGACGCTGAAACTGGACAAGCCATCCTATCAGCCAGGCGATACCATCAACCTGCATATTGCAGCGCCGGCCGCAGGCAAGGGCTATGCAATGATCGAATCCAGCGAAGGACCGCTGTGGTGGAAAGAGATCGACGTGCCAGCAAACGGTCTGGATCTCGCCATTCCGGTGGACAAGGACTGGAAACGTCACGATCTCTATCTCAGCACGCTGGTGGTTCGTCCTGGCGATAAATCCAAATCCGCCACGCCAAAACGGGCGGTGGGCCTGCTGCATCTGCCAATGGGGGACGAAAATCGTCGCCTGAGCATCGCACTTGATAACCCACAAAAAATGCGTCCGAACCAGACGCTTTCTGTGAAAGTGAAAGCCAGCGTAAAAGAGGGGGCTGTGCCACAGAAGGTGAACGTGCTGGTCTCGGCTGTCGATAGTGGCGTGCTGAACATTACCGACTACGTCACGCCGGATCCGTGGGAAGCTTTCTTCGGTCAGAAGCGCTATGGCGCGGACATCTATGATGTTTACGGCCAGGTGATTGAAGGTCAGGGACGTCTGGCCGCACTGCGCTTTGGCGGAGACGGCGATGAACTGAAACGCGGCGGTAAGCCATCGGTGAACCATGTCACCATAATTGCCCAGCAGGCGCAGCCGGTTACGCTTGATGCCAACGGCGAAGGCACCATCACGCTGCCGATTGGCGATTTCAACGGCGAACTGCGTCTGATGGCGCAGGCCTGGACGGAAGACGATTTCGGCAGCAGCGAAAGCAAAATCATTGTGGCGGCTCCGATTATCACCGAGCTTAACACGCCGCGATTCCTCGCAAGTGGCGATACCTCTCGCCTGACGCTGGACCTGACTAACCTGACGGACCAGCCGCAAACGCTGAACATTGCGTTAACCGCAACCGGTAAGTTGTCGCTCGAAGGCGCTCAGCCAGAGCCGGTTAAGCTGCCGCCTGGCGCACGTAGCACCCTGTTTATTCCGGTGCGCGCGCTGGAAGGCTATGGCGATGGTGAAGTAACTGCTCAGGTGACGGGGCTTCAGCTCCCTGGTGAGACGTTTGCGCCGCAGCAGAAGAGCTGGAAAATTGGTGTACGCCCCGCATTCCCGGCGCAAACGGTGAATACGGGCACGATGCTGAACCCTGGCGAATCCTGGAGCGCGCCAGCACAGCATATCGACGGTTTCTCGCCTGCCACGCTACAGGGACAGCTGTTGCTCAGCGGTAAACCACCTTTGAACCTGGCGCGCTACATTCGTGAACTTCAGGCCTATCCATACGGATGTCTTGAGCAGACCACCAGCGGCCTGTTCCCGTCCCTCTACACCAACGCGGCACAGCTTACGGCGTTGGGCATTAAAGGCTACACCGACGATAAACGCCGTGCGGCCATTGATATCGGCATCTCCCGTCTGCTGCAAATGCAGCGTGACGATGGCGGTTTTGCCTTGTGGGATAAAAACGGCCCGGAAGAGTACTGGCTTACCGCATACGTCACGGACTTCCTGGTGCGGGCAGGGGAGCAGGGTTACAGCGTGCCTGCCGAGGCGGTGAATAACGCCAACAGCCGACTGCTGCGCTATTTACAGGATCCGGGGATGATGTCCATCCGCTACAGCGACGACACCCAGGCCAGCAAATTTGCTGTCCAGGCGTATGCTTCGCTGGTGCTGGCTCGTCAGCAAAAAGCGCCGCTCGGTGCATTGCGTGAAATCTGGGAGCGTCACGCTCAGGCCGCTTCCGGGCTTCCGTTGATGCAGCTGGGCATGGCACTCAAACTGATGGGGGATACACCGCGCAGCCAGCAGGCGCTGGATCTGGCTCTCAAAACACCCCGTAACGACAGCCGAAACTGGATGGCGGATTACGGCAGCCAGCTGCGTGATAATGCCCTGATGCTCTCCCTGCTGGAAGAGTACAAGCTGCTGCCGGATGCGCAAAACAGGCTGTTGAACGCGTTATCTGAAGACGCGTTCAGCCAGCGCTGGCTGTCAACCCAGGAGAGCAATGCGCTGTTCCTGGCTGGACGTTCACTGCAAACCTTGTCAGGCGCGTGGCAGGCAACGACCACCCTCTCTGAACAGACCCAGAGCAGTGATAAAGCGCAGGTAGAAAACCTGAACGGCGACCAGCCTGGTGCCTTGCAGGTGACGAATACCGGCACGACGCCGCTGTGGGTACGACTGGACACTACTGGCTATCCGGAGTATGCGCCCCAGCCATCTTCTCACGTCTTGCAGATTGAACGTCATATCCTGTCGACAGACGGCAGCAGCAAGTCGCTCTCTTCACTTAAGAGCGGTGAGCTGGTTCTGGTGTGGCTGGAAGTGAAGGCCAGCCAGAACGTACCGGATGCGCTGGTGGTGGATCTGCTCCCGGCAGGTCTGGAGCTGGAAAACCAGAATCTGGCGAGCAGCAGCGCCAGCTTGCAGGACAGCGGCAGTGAAGTGCTAAACCTGCTGAATCAGATGCAACAGTCTGATATTCAGCACATGGAATTCCGCGACGATCGCTTTGTGGCCGCCGTGCCGGTCAATGAAGGTCAGCCGGTCACGCTGGTTTACCTGGCCCGTGCCGTTACGCCAGGAACCTATCAGGTGCCTGTTCCGATGGTCGAGTCCATGTACGTTCCGCAGTGGCGAGCAACGGGGTCGGCCAGTGGCCCGCTGATCGTTGTTCCGTAAGATGCAGATAGCACGCCTGATTCGCTCCCGCTGGCTGTGGCTTGCGGGAGCGCTTCTCTTTTTAGGGGGGCTGATTGTCGCCGCTGACCGCGTGTGGCCATTGCCCCTGAAAGAGGTCAACCCTGCGCGAGTGGTCGTGGATGAGCAGGGTGTTCCGTTGTGGCGTTTTGCCGACAGCGAAGGCATCTGGCGCTATCCGGTTACCATTGAAGAGGTTTCCCCACGCTATCTTGAGGCGCTGATCCAGTATGAAGATCGCTGGTTCTGGGATCACCCTGGCGTCAATCCGCTTTCTGTACTGCGTGCCGCCTGGCAGGATCTCACCGCCGGGAGAGTGGTTTCTGGCGGGAGCACGCTTACCATGCAGGTGGCACGCCTGCTGGATCCGCATCCGCGTACCTTTGGCGGTAAAATTCGTCAGCTGTGGCGGGCGATGCAGCTGGAGTGGCATCTCTCCAAGCGTGAAATCCTGACGCTGTATCTCAACCGTGCCCCGTTTGGCGGCACGTTGCAGGGCGTGGGCGCGGCAAGCTGGACTTATCTTGGCAAACCGCCGTCTCAGCTGAGCTATTCCGACGCGGCGCTGCTGGCTGTACTGCCACAGGCACCCAGCCGTCTGCGCCCCGACCGCTGGCCGGAACGTGCCGAAGCGGCGCGGAACAAAGTGCTCGACCGCATGCTGACTCAGGGCGTCTGGTCTGAGAAGCAGGTGAAAGAGTCCCGTGAAGAGCCGGTCTGGCTGGCCCCCCGGCAGATGCCGCAGCTGGCGCCGCTCTTTTCCCGCATGATGTTGAGTAAAAGCCGCGACACAAAAATAGTCACCACGCTGGATGCAGCTTTGCAACGACAGCTTGAAGAGCTGGCAATGAACTGGAAATCGCGCCTGCCTGCCCGCAGTTCACTGGCGATGATCGTCGTGGATCATACATCCATGAAAGTGCGTGGCTGGGTAGGCTCGGTAGATATCAATGATGGCAGTCGCTTTAGTCACGTGGATATGGTCAATGCGATCCGATCGCCGGGATCGGTCCTCAAGCCATTCATCTATGGCATGGCGCTGGACGATGGCCTGATCCATCCCGCTTCGTTATTACAGGATGTTCCAAGAAAAACGGGGGATTATCGCCCCGGCAACTTTGACAGCGGTTTCCATGGGCCGGTCAGCATGAGCGAAGCCCTGGTGCGTTCCCTCAACCTGCCTGCGGTGCAGGTACTGGAAGCGTACGGCCCAAAACGTTTTGCAGGCATGCTGAGCAACGCGGGATTACCGCTCATACTCCCCGCGGGGGCGCAGCCCAACCTCTCCCTGATCCTGGGTGGCGCAGGCGCACGCCTGGCTGATATCGCTGCCGCCTACAGTGCCTTTGCGCGGCAGGGTCAGGCGGGCCGGTTGCGTTTACAGCCGGGCGATCCGCTGATCGAACGTCCGCTGCTGTCGCAGGGGGCGGCGTGGATCATTCGTCGCATTCTCGCCAGTGAAGCACAGCCCCTGCCGGACAGTGCGCTGCCCCAGGTTGCGCCGCTGGCGTGGAAAACGGGCACCAGTTACGGCTACCGGGATGCCTGGGCCATCGGGCTGAACGCCCGGTATGTCATTGGAATCTGGACCGGACGTCCGGACGGCACGCCCGTTGCCGGGCAGTTTGGTTTCGCCAGCGCAGTTCCGCTCCTGAATCAGGTCAATAACATGCTTCAGTCCCGCTCGATGGTGGATGAAGCCCGTCTGCCGCGCGATCCGCGTCCTGCAAGCGTAGGACGGGGCGTGATTTGCTGGCCGGGGGGCCAGTCCCTGCCTGAAGGGAACGAAAACTGTCGGCGTCGGCTGTCAACCTGGCTGCTGGAAGGCAGTGAACCGCCTACGCTGCTGCTGCCGGAACAGGAAGGTATTCGCGGGATCCGTTTCCCGGTCTGGCTGGATAAAGAAGGCAAACGCGTCGCAGCGGATTGTCCTGATGCGACAGAAAAAGTGCTGGATGTCTGGCCGCTGCCGCTGGAGCCCTGGCTGCCTGCTGCCGAAAAACGGGCCGCTCGTCTCCCCGCCCGTTCAGCGGTTTGCCCTCCGCTGGATAATCATAATGCGGCGCCGCTGATGTTGTCAGGCGTCAGAGAAGGGGCGGTAATTAAACGTCTTCCGGGTGAGAAAAACATGACCCTGTTCTTTTCAACCAGCGGCGGGGAGGGGCAACGATGGTGGTTTTTGAATGGAGAACCGCTGGACGGACATCAGAAGAATTATTCACTGCAATTATATTTGTCGGGTAAATATCAGTTAGTTGTATTAGATGAAACAGGACAAACGGCGACGGTCAATTTTGAGTTAGATCGCTAAGTGTTACTCCTCAAGAGTTAGCTTGATAATTATCAATATCCGTTCCTGAAAAAAAACGAGAATGCGTTTTTATTTTAAGGAACGAGCAATGGAAAAAAATAAACATCAGGGAGAGGGGACTATTCCCGCCATATCCCGGCGTCAGTTTATTCAGGCAGGATCGGCGCTCGCCGCTCTGCCTTTTGTCGTCAAAACCGGCAAAGTACAGGCACAGGGCGCGGCGGTTTCAGACACTACGCCTGAAGAAAAAGTGGTGCAAACCTGTAGTACGTTTGACTGCGGCGGCAAGTGTGATATTCGTGCTCACGTCAGTGAGGGCGTTGTGACCCGAATTTCTACGCGTCCGGATAACGCATTGGATCCGCAAATGCCCGTAATGCGCGCCTGCGTGCGTGGCCGGGCTTATCGGAAATTTGTTTACCATCCCGATCGGCTGAAATACCCAATGAAACGTGTAGGGAAACGTGGCGAAGGAAAATTCGAGCGTATTACCTGGGATGAAGCCACCACTCTTATTGCGAATCAATTAAAAACTATTACGCAAAAATACGGTGCGGCTTCACGCTATGTTCATGTGGGCACCGCTGTGTCCGGCGGGACTTTTTCCGGCGATAAAATGGTTCGTCGTCTGCTCAACTTAACCGGCGGCTATCTCGAAAGCTATCACTCGGTCAGTATGGGTAACACGGCGGCAGCAACGCCGTATACCTATGGCACCGCTGCCAGCGGCAGTTCTCTGGACACGCTGCTGGACACCAAACTGGTCATCCTCTGGGGACATAACCCGACGGAAACGATCTTTGGTCACAGCAACCACTTCTACCAGAAGATGAAGCAAAACGGCACTCGCTTTATTGTTGTCGACCCTCGCTATTCCGATACGGTTTCCTCCCTGGCCGATCAGTGGATCCCGCTGCTTCCCACCACGGACAACGCCCTGATGGACGCGATGATGTATGTGATCGTCACGGAGAACCTGCACGATCGCGACTTTATTCAGCGCTACACCCTGGGCTTTGACGAAGACACTATGCCAGAAGGCGTTCCGGCCAATGAATCCCTGATGGCTTACCTGAGCGGCGCAAAAGATGGCGTGGCGAAAACGCCCGAGTGGGCAGAGAAAATCACCCACGTGCCTGCACAAACAATTCGGCAACTGGCGCGCGACTACGCAACCACCAAACCCGCTGCGCTGATCCAGGGCTGGGGACCGCAGCGTCATAACTGCGGCGAGCGCACCGCGCGCGGCTCGACGTTGCTGGCTACGCTCACGGGTAACGTCGGGGTGAAAGGCGGTTGGGCAGCGGGCTATGGCGGCTGCGCAAACCGGAAATTTGCCGCCGGACCAGAAATGCCGGACAACCCGGTCAAAGCCAAAATATCGGTGATGAACTGGGTGCAGGCCGCCGACGATGCCTCTCAGGTCACCGCGGACGTCGGCCTGAAGGATGCCGAAAAGCTGGACAGCAATATCCGCATCCTGTTCTCGCTGGCGGGAAATTATCTGGCTAACCAGAACCCGGATCTTCATCAGGCAACCCGTGTCCTGGAAGACGAGTCGAAAATCGAGTTTATCGTCGCAAGCGATCTGTTTATGACGCCGAGCGCCCGATACGCCGACCTTCTTTTGCCGGAAACCAGCTTTATGGAACGCTGGAATATCGGCGAAACCTGGGGCACGGCAAGCTATCTGATCCTGTCAGAAAAGCTCATTGAACCTGAATTTGAACGCCGTTCAGACTACGACTGGCTGCGGGAGGTCGCCGCTAAGCTTGGCGTCGAACCCGCGTTCAGTGAAGGGCGTGACGAAAAAGCATGGATTGAGCACATCTGGGAGCAGACGCGTCTTTCCATGCCTGACGAAAACCTGCCGGACTTCGCGACGCTACAGAAGACGCGTCAGCACCTTTTCAAAAGCGCGCCGTTCGTCGCCTTTGAAGACAACATTCGCGATCCGCAGAATCATCCGTTCCCGACGCCGTCCGGAAAAATTGAGATCTTCTCGAAGCGTCTGTACGACATGCATCACCCGGAAATTCCGGCGCTGTCGCACTACGTGCCTGCCCATGAAGGGCCGGAAGACGCGCTGGCGAAACGCTTCCCGCTCCAGCTGATCACCTGGAAAGGAAAAAACCGCGCTAACTCCACCCAGTACGCCAACCCGTGGTTAATTGAGGCGCAGCAGCAAAAGCTGTGGATCAACCCGCAGGATGCGCAAAATCGCGGCATTGCGCAGGGAGATACCGTGCGTATTCATAACGCGCGCGGCATTTGCGAGATCCCGGCGGAGGTCACGCCGCGCATCATTCCAGGCGTTGTGGCCATGCAGGCAGGTGCCTGGTGGCAGCCGGACGAGCAGGGTATTGATAAGGGCGGCTGCGCGAACGTGCTCAGTTCCGCACGTATTACCGCGCTTGCGAAAGGGAATTCCCATCAAACCATGCTGGTGGAGGTAGCTAAAGCATGAGTCAGTTTAAACATTACGCACCGGTAAGCGACAAACAGCTGGGTTTTTATATCGACTCTTCTCGCTGCTCGGGCTGCAAAGCATGTCAGGTGGCGTGCAAAGATAAAAACAACCTTGAGGTCGGACGTCGTTTCCGTCGCGTGTACGAAGTTAATGGCGGGAGCTTTATCCCGACCGGGCAGGGTGGCGTCAGCAATAACGTTTTTGCCTACACGCTCTCTATCTCCTGTAACCACTGTGCCGACCCAATCTGCACCAAAAACTGTCCGACCACTGCGATGCATAAGCGTCCGGGGGACGGTATTGTGCGCGTAGATACTGATAAGTGCGTCGGCTGCGGCTACTGCGCGTGGTCATGCCCTTACGGCGCGCCACAGCTCAACGAGCAGACCGGGCAGATGTCCAAATGTGATTTCTGCGTGGATCTACAGGCGAAGGGGGAACAGCCTGTCTGTGTGGCAACCTGTCCTCTCGAAGCGATTAAATTCGGGCCGATTGATGAACTGCGGGCGAAGTATGGTGCGGTCTGTGATGTGAAAGGCTTGCCTGATTCCTCCATCACCAAACCGAACCTGGTGATCAAAGCGCATCAGGGCGCAGAGAAAGAGGGGAAACGTCATGCATGAGTTACCGCTGCTGATTTTTACGCTGTTCCTGCAAGGATCGGTTGGCGTTACGCTGTGGCTGGCCTTCGGAAGCACGCAACGCAGCGTGCTGCTGCCGGCTGCCGGAGCGTTTGTGCTGGCCAGCCTCGGTCTGCTCGCCTCCGCGTTGCACATGGGTTATCCACTTAATGCGTTCAACGCGCTGCGTCACGTATCCAGCTCCTGGCTGAGCCGTGAGATTATCTTTGCCAGTCTTTATCTTGCGGCACTTGGCCTCGCAACGCTGCTGATGTTTGTCAAAAAACCAGGCTGGAAGCCGCTGTTGGTTGTGGCAGGTCTTGTCGGGCTGGTGGATGTGTTCTGCATGGCGCAGATCTACATGCATGCATCCGTGGTGACGTGGCATCACATTAATACCCTGGTGCTGTTTATCGGTTCGGTGGGAATTATCGGTTCAGCCTGCATGGCCGTTGGGGCACGTTCCCAGACTCGCGTGCGAACGGCGATTGTCATTATCACGCTGCTGGTGATTGCACGTCTGGTGATGCAGCCCGTCTGGCTGGCAGATATTACGGCTATGGACAACACCGTTGTGACGTTCCCACACGCACCGTTACAAATGCTGGAGCAACTGCGAACCGTGCATCTGCTGAGCTGGTGCGTTTCCGTTGCGGGTATGCTGTGCTTTGCTGCGGGCGGCTTAAAAGCGGCGCGAGGCACAATGCTGTTGGGCAGCGCCTTGCTGATTGTGGGTGAGCTGATGCTGCGCTTTGTTTTCTTCAGTATTGGCTGATGGGCGGATTAACCTTTGCCCCGGCGATGGACGTGACGCATGCGTGCGTCCGTCGCCGTTTTCGCCACTCTTCCTGCTGCGCCTGCGCGGACGTCTGTCCCGTGCAGGCTTTTTCTTTTAACGACACCGGCGTCTCGGTTGATGACAGCCGCTGTATTGAATGCGGTGACTGCCTGTTTGTCTGCCCCGCTGAAGCCATCACCGGCATCACGCCGCGAAAACGTTTTCTGTGTGGCGATACGCTTGTTGGGCCTTTTACTGACCGTGCGCCAGGGGTGAATGAGCTTCTGCTGTGGCACGCGCAGCACCACGTTCGTTTTATCAGTATCGACGCGGAGCAGAATCCTGACTGGTTGCTGGCGATTGCCCGGCTGAATCTGGCGCTTCGTCGACGTGGTGAAGCAGCGTGGGCGTTTAAACATATACCCGTCAACGAGGTAAATACCGCCCGGCGTGCGCTGATGCACGTTCCCCGTGAGGATGTCCGGGCCTGTTGCGTCGTGCCCGGTCAGCGTGAGCTGCGCAGGGCGTTTTCTGCGTTTAGCGAGGCAGAGATAACTCTCGATACCGAATCCTGCGTACTCTGCGGCGCGTGCTGGCGGAGTTGTACGGAAAACGCGATTCGGTTTGAGAACGCTGAACTGGTCGTGGAAACCGGACGTTGTACGGGGTGTGGCGGCTGCGAAGCGGTATGCCAGCATGCGGCGATAAACGTGACGCAAACAGACGGGACAGCGAAAAGCGTGACCATACCGGCATATGAAGCCGTTTGTTTGACGTGCCACCGTCATTTCTGGTCATTTAGTTCTGATGAAAAGCAGTGTCCGCTCTGTTTTCACCATCAGTACGGCATGCGAAATACGAGCTGTTGCTAATCTTCGTCTCATTTTAAAAAAATGTTATGCATAACCATAGGCAATGGCGCTATTGCTCTTTATAATCCGCGCCACACCATACTCAGGTATGCAAAAACAACAGAACATTTTACAGAGGTTATCAATGGCTATTGAACGTACTTTTTCCATCATCAAACCAAACGCGGTGGCAAAAAACGTTATTGGCAGCATCTTCGCTCGCTTTGAATCAGCAGGGTTTAAGATCGTTGGCACCAAAATGCTGCACCTGACCGTTGAACAGGCTCGCGGTTTCTACGCTGAGCACGAAGGTCGCCCATTCTTTGACGGTCTGGTCGAGTTCATGACTTCTGGCCCAATCGTGGTATCCGTACTGGAAGGCGAAAACGCGGTACAGCGTCACCGCGATCTGCTGGGTGCAACCAACCCGGACAACGCGCTGGCAGGTACTCTGCGCGCTGACTACGCAGACAGCTTCACCGAGAACGGCACTCACGGTTCCGACTCTGTTGAATCTGCTGCGCGCGAAATCGCGTTCTTCTTTGCAGAAGGCGAAGTGTGCCCGCGCACTCGCTAATAATTTCGTAAATGCCGCGTGCAAACGTGGCATCCCTGCGCCAGACTTTGTACAATGCAACGCCCCGGACGAGCAGACTGCTTACCGGGGCGTTTCTTTTCAACCCACCAAGGGCCACAACGTGTAACAACGAGGCCGGAAAAAATTATGTCTGAATTAGTGAATACCTCCGAAGTCGCCATTCCTGCGGTTCCCAATAAAAATGGAAAAATTAACCTGCTGGACCTGAACCGTCAGCAGATGCGCGAGTTCTTTAAAGAGATGGGCGAGAAGCCGTTTCGTGCCGATCAGGTCATGAAATGGATGTACCACTATTGCAGCGACAACTTTGATGACATGACGGACATCAACAAAGTGCTGCGCAATAAGCTTAAAGAAGTGGCGGAAATCCGCGCACCGGAAGTGGTGGAAGAGCAGCGCTCTTCAGATGGCACTATCAAGTGGGCCATTGCCGTTGGCGATCAGCGTGTTGAAACCGTGTATATCCCGGAAGACGATCGCGCCACGCTGTGCGTCTCTTCTCAGGTGGGCTGTGCGCTGGAGTGCAAATTCTGCTCTACGGCGCAGCAGGGCTTTAACCGTAACCTGCGCGTATCGGAAATTATCGGCCAGGTCTGGCGTGCCGCGAAAATCGTGGGTGCAGCGAAAGTCACCGGTACACGTCCAATCACCAACGTGGTGATGATGGGGATGGGTGAACCGCTGCTCAACCTGACCAACGTCGTTCCGGCGATGGAAATCATGCTCGACGATTTCGGTTTTGGTCTGTCCAAGCGCCGCGTTACGCTCTCTACTTCCGGCGTTGTGCCTGCGCTGGACAAACTGGGTGACATGATTGACGTTGCGCTGGCCATCTCCCTTCACGCGCCAAACGACGCCATCCGTGACGAAATTGTGCCGATCAACAAAAAGTACAATATCGAAACTTTCCTGGCTGGCGTGCGCCGTTACCTGGAGAAATCCAATGCTAACCAGGGCCGCGTGACCATTGAATATGTGATGCTGGATCATGTTAACGACGGTACCGAGCATGCACATGAGCTGGCTGAACTGCTGAAAGATACGCCATGTAAGATCAACCTGATCCCATGGAACCCGTTCCCGGGCGCGCCGTATGGCCGTAGCTCGAACAGCCGTATCGATCGCTTCTCAAAAGTGCTGATGGAGTATGGTTTCACCACCATCGTACGTAAAACGCGTGGCGACGATATCGACGCAGCCTGTGGTCAGCTGGCGGGTGACGTTATTGACCGTACCAAACGTACGCTGCGTAAGCGTATGCAGGGTGAGTCAATCGCGGTTAAAACCGTTTGATTATTATGCAGACACGGCGCATTTTTTGCGCCGTGAAGCATTAATTTACTGAATAACCAGCCACAATCATCACGACTGATTAATAATTACGGTGCGTTTCATACGACTTTCGGGCAGTATGTAACGACGTAACAACAGTTTAGCGTGAAGGCCTGCCAGCGCTGTCATCTGCGGCCCGACAGTCTTATACTGTTTGTTCCAGGTTAACTGACCTAAAGTTTCGCGGTGCGGGTGGCATTGTGACTCACCGGCACCTGAACCCTTATTTTCACGTACCAGTAGTTGTAGCGAATGAATACTGAAGCCACTCACGATCAAAATGCAGCACTCTCCACTGGCGTTCGTCTTCGCAACGCCCGTGAACAACTCGGACTCAGCCAGCAAGCCGTTGCAGAACGCCTGTGCCTGAAGGTTTCCACCGTTCGCGACATTGAAGAAGATAAGGCGCCCGCCGATCTGGCTTCAACGTTTCTGCGCGGTTATATCCGTTCTTACGCCAAACTGGTTCATATTCCTGAAGACGAATTACTGCCGATGATGGAGAAGCAGGCGCCTGTGCGTGCGGCAAAAGTTGCGCCGATGCAAAGCTTCTCTTTGGGTAAACGTCGTAAAAAACGCGATGGCTGGCTGATGAGCTTTACCTGGCTGGTCCTGTTCGTGGTTGTCGGGCTGACGGGCGCATGGTGGTGGCAAAACCACAAAGCGCAACAGGAAGAGATCACCACCATGGCCGATCAGTCCTCCGCTGAGCTTAATCAGTCTGGTACTAACGGCGCGCAAAGCGTGCCGTTGAGCACCGAAGGGGCTGCGACCTCCAGCGAACCTCAGGCGGCAGCAACCAGCACGCCTGCAACCGAGCCAGCGGCGACGCCAGAAGCGACGGCGAATACCGCACCAGCCACCCAGGCCCAGGATCAGTACGCGGTCGTATCACCTTCTCAGGCCAATGTTGATACCGCCCCTGTGGCAACGGCACCGGCAGATAACACCGCGGCGTCACTGCCAACTGACCCGGCGGGTACGGCGGCACCTGCCGTTGACCCGAATGCGCTGGTGATGAATTTCACGGCTGATTGCTGGCTGGAAGTGACTGACGCGACAGGTAAAAAGCTGTTCAGCGGCCTGCAACGTAAAGATGGCACGTTAAATCTAACGGGCCAGGCACCATACAAGCTTAAAATCGGCGCACCGGCAGCGGTACAGATCCAGTATCAAGGAAAAGCTGTCGATCTGAGCCGCTTTATCAGAACTAACCAGGTTGCGCGTCTTACCGTTAATGCCGAACAATCAGCAGCACAGTAACAGACGGGCAATGCGGGAGATTTTACATGCATAACCAGGCTCCTATTCAACGTAGAAAATCGAAACGGATTTACGTTGGGAACGTGCCAATCGGCGATGGGGCGCCTATCGCCGTCCAGTCGATGACCAATACGCGTACTACGGATGTAGAAGCGACGGTTAATCAAATCAAAGCATTAGAACGCGTCGGCGCGGACATTGTTCGCGTCTCAGTGCCGACCATGGACGCCGCTGAGGCGTTCAAACTGATCAAGCAGCAGGTGAGCGTTCCGCTGGTTGCCGATATTCACTTCGATTACCGTATCGCGCTGAAAGTCGCTGAATACGGTGTCGATTGTCTGCGTATTAACCCAGGCAACATCGGCAACGAAGAGCGCATTCGCATGGTGGTTGACTGCGCCCGCGACAAAAACATTCCAATCCGTATCGGCGTAAACGCTGGCTCTCTGGAAAAAGATCTCCAGGAAAAGTATGGTGAGCCGACGCCACAGGCGCTGCTCGAATCCGCCATGCGTCACGTCGATCATCTGGATCGCCTTAACTTCGATCAGTTCAAAGTGAGCGTGAAAGCGTCTGACGTCTTCCTGGCCGTTGAATCGTATCGTCTGCTGGCAAAACAGATCGATCAGCCGCTGCACCTTGGCATCACCGAGGCGGGCGGTCTGCGCAGCGGTTCGGTAAAATCGGCAATTGGTCTCGGCCTGCTGCTCTCTGAAGGCATCGGTGACACGTTACGCGTCTCCCTGGCCGCCGATCCGGTGGAAGAGATCAAAGTCGGTTTCGACATCCTGAAATCACTGCGTATCCGCGCGCGTGGGATCAACTTCATTGCCTGCCCAACCTGTTCACGTCAGGAGTTTGACGTGATCGGCACCGTGAATGCCCTGGAGCAGCGTCTGGAAGACATCATCACCCCGATGGACGTTTCCATCATCGGCTGCGTGGTGAACGGTCCGGGTGAAGCGCTGGTGTCCACGCTGGGCGTTACCGGCGGTAACAAGAAAAGTGGTCTCTATGAAGATGGCGTTCGTAAAGATCGTCTGGATAATAGTGATATGATCGACCAGCTTGAAGCCCGCATTCGCGCAAAAGCGACGATGATGGACGAAGCGCAGCGCATCAGCGTTCAGCAGGCTGAAAAATAACGTGATGGGAAGCAGGCTGCTTCCCATGTATGATTGAACCCATTCTTTGGGTTCTTTTTTGTATATAGAAAGAGAATAAACGTGGCAAAAAACATTCAAGCCATCCGCGGCATGAACGATTATCTGCCTGGCGAAACCGCCATCTGGCAGCGCATTGAAGGCACACTGAAGCAGGTGCTCGGCAGCTACGGTTACAGCGAAATTCGTTTGCCGATTGTAGAGCAGACCCCGTTATTCAAACGCGCGATCGGCGAAGTAACCGACGTGGTTGAAAAAGAGATGTATACCTTTGAGGACCGCAACGGCGACAGCCTGACCCTGCGTCCTGAGGGGACGGCGGGTTGCGTACGCGCCGGCATCGAACATGGTCTCCTGTACAATCAGGAGCAGCGCCTGTGGTATATCGGCCCGATGTTCCGCCACGAACGTCCGCAAAAAGGCCGCTACCGTCAGTTCAACCAGCTTGGCGTGGAAGTGTTTGGTCTGCAAGGACCAGATATCGATGCCGAACTGATTATGCTGACTGCCCGCTGGTGGCGTGCGCTCGGTATTTCTGAGCACGTTTCCCTGGAGCTGAACTCTATCGGTTCTCTGGAAGCGCGTGCGAACTATCGCGATGCGCTGGTGGCGTTCCTGGAACAACACAAAGAGAAGCTCGACGAAGACTGTAAACGTCGTATGTACAGCAACCCGCTGCGCGTACTCGATTCCAAAAATCCTGACGTACAGGCGCTGCTGAACGATGCGCCAGCGCTGGGTGACTACCTGGATGAGGATTCCCGCGAACACTTTGCTGGCCTGTGCAAGCTGCTTGAAGCGGCGGGCATTGCTTATACCGTTAACCAGCGTCTGGTGCGCGGTCTGGACTACTACAACCGCACCGTATTTGAGTGGGTCACCACCAGCCTCGGTTCGCAGGGCACCGTCTGTGCTGGCGGTCGTTATGACGGACTGGTCGAGCAACTGGGTGGTCGCGCAGCACCGGCTGTAGGCTTCGCGATGGGCCTTGAGCGACTTGTTTTGCTGGTTCAGGCAGTTAATCCGGAATTTAAAGCCGATCCTGTTGTCGATATATACCTGGTGGCCTCAGGTGCGGATACGCAGTCTGCGGCGATGCAGCTTGCCGAACGCGTGCGCGATGCGCTGCCGGACGTAAAGCTGATGACCAACCACGGCGGCGGCAACTTTAAAAAACAGTTTGCTCGTGCCGATAAGTGGGGCGCAAGTATTGCACTGGTGCTGGGTGAGTCCGAAGTGGCCAACGGCGAAGTGGTGGTTAAAGACCTGCGCTCTGGTGAGCAAACTACGGTAACGCAGGATGGCGTTGCGGCGCACTTGCGCACTCTATTGGGCTAAGGAGAAGGACTGCGTGGAAATGTACGAGAACGAACACGACCAGGTTGATGCGGTTAAACGCTTCTTTGCTGAAAACGGCAAGGCACTGGTTGTAGGGGTTATTTTAGGTGTTGGTGCGCTGGTTGGCTGGCGTTACTGGAACAATCATCAGGCTGACTCTGCTCGCGGTTCATCCCTGAACTACGAAAACACCGTTAGCGCAATCCGTGCCGATCAGCCGCAAACGCTGACGGCTGCGGAGAAATTTGCCGCTGACAACAAAAACACCTACGGTGCGCTGGCTGCGCTGGAAGTGGCTCAGCAGTATGTTGATAAAAACGAACTGGATAAAGCCGCTGCGCAACTGTCTCAGGGGCTTGCTGCTGCCAGTGACGAAAATCTGAAAGCGGTGATCAATCTGCGCCTGGCACGTATTCAGGTTCAGCAGAAAAAAGCCGACGACGCGCTGAAAACGCTTGATACCATCAAAGGTGATGGCTTTGCCGCTATTGTCGCCGATCTTCGCGGTGAAGCACTGCTGAGTAAGGGTGATAAAGCGGGCGCGCGTAAAGCGTGGCAAGCTGGCGTGGATAGTAAAGCTTCACCTGCGCTGAGCGAAATGATGCAGATGAAAATAAATAATTTGTCCGTCTGAGAGGGACCCAATGCAATTGCGTAAATTACTTCTGCCAGGACTGCTTTCTGTTACGTTATTGAGTGGTTGTTCACTGTTCAGTGGCGAAGAAGACGTTGTCAAAATGTCCCCGCTGCCGACGGTTGAAAACCAGTTCACTCCGTCCACCGCCTGGGACACCTCCGTGGGTGATGGTATTGGCGATTTTTATTCCAACCTGCACCCGGCATTTGCTGACGGCGTGGTCTATGCGGCCGATCGCAAAGGCACCGTTAAAGCGCTGAACGCTGATGACGGAAAAGAAGTGTGGTCCATTAACCTGGCGGAAAAAGACGGCTGGTTCTCCCGTAAACCTGCGCTGCTTTCTGGCGGCCTGACCGTTGCTGGCGGTCACGTGTATGTGGGCAGCGAAAAAGCGCAGGTTTACGCGCTGAATGCCAGCGACGGTTCGGTTGCATGGCAGACCAGCGTTGCCGGTGAATCCTTGTCACGTCCGGTTGTCAGCGACGGCCTGGTGTTGATCCATACCAGCAACGGCCAGTTGCAGGCGCTGAACGAAGCAGATGGTCTGGTAAAATGGACGGTTAACCTGGATATGCCAGCGCTGTCTCTGCGTGGTGAATCTGCTCCGGCGACTGCATTTGGCGCCGCCATTGTGGGTGGTGACAACGGTCGTGTCAGCGCAGTACTGATGCAGCAGGGTCAGATGATCTGGCAGCAGCGTATTTCCCAGGCGACCGGTTCAACTGAAATCGACCGTCTGAGTGACGTGGACACCACGCCGGTCATCGTTGACGGTGTGGTTTACGCGCTGGCGTATAACGGCAACCTGACGGCGCTGGACCTGCGTAGCGGCCAGATCATGTGGAAACGTGAGCTGGGTTCCGTGAACGATTTCATTGTCGACGGCAACCGTATTTATATGGTGGATCAGAACGACCGTCTGCTGGCGCTGAGCACCGAAGGTGGCGTGACGCTGTGGACGCAGAGCGATCTGCTGCACCGTCTGCTGACCGCACCGGCACTGTATAACGGCAGCCTGGTGGTGGGCGACAGTGAAGGCTATATGCACTGGATCGATCCAGAGAATGGCCGCTTCGTGGCGCAGCAGAAAGTGGACGGCTCAGGCTTCCTGACCGACCCGGTTGTGGCTGACGGTAAACTGCTGATTCAGGCAAAAGACGGCACGCTGTACGCGATCACGCGTTAATTACACGGCGGTTGTAGTATACTAAACGGCTCCTGTTCACTCAGGAGCCGTTTTGACATTTTTAAAAACGCTGCGAAAGCGACGTTATTTTGAATTTTATGAGGCTTCAAACATGGTACCTGTGGTCGCGCTTGTCGGGCGCCCTAACGTTGGAAAATCCACTCTTTTTAACCGTTTAACACGCACCCGTGATGCGCTGGTTGCGGATTTCCCGGGGCTGACGCGTGACCGTAAGTACGGTCGTGCAGAGGTGGAAGGACGCGAGTTCATCTGTATCGATACCGGGGGTATTGACGGTACGGAAGACGGCGTAGAAACCCGCATGGCAGAGCAATCTCTGCTGGCTATCGAAGAAGCGGATGTGGTTCTGTTTATGGTGGATGCGCGCGCTGGCCTGATGCCCGCGGACTCCGCTATCGCTAAACATCTGCGTTCACGCGAAAAGCCAACCTTCCTGGTGGCGAACAAAACTGACGGCATTGATGCCGATCAGGCCGTTGCGGATTTCTGGTCTTTAGGTCTGGGTGATATTTATCCTATCGCGGCCTCGCATGGCCGTGGCGTCACCAGCCTGCTGGAAACCGTTCTGCTGCCGTGGGTTGATGAAGTAAACCCGCCGGAAGAGGTGGACGAAGACGCCGAATACTGGGCACAGTTTGAAGCCGGAGAGGAAGGCGAGGAAGAGCCGGAAGATGACTTCAACCCGCAGGATCTGCCGATTAAGCTGGCTATCGTTGGTCGCCCAAACGTAGGTAAGTCTACGCTTACTAACCGTATTCTGGGCGAAGAGCGCGTGGTGGTTTACGACATGCCAGGCACAACGCGCGACAGCATTTACATTCCAATGCAGCGCGATGAACGTGAGTACGTACTTATCGACACTGCAGGGGTGCGTAAGCGCGGGAAAATCACCGATGTAGTGGAAAAATTCTCGGTGATCAAAACCCTTCAGGCGATTGAAGACGCCAACGTGGTGCTGCTGGTTATTGACGCACGTGAAGGTATCTCCGATCAGGATCTCTCTCTGCTCGGCTTTATCCTTAATAGTGGGCGCTCACTGGTTATCGTCGTCAACAAGTGGGATGGCCTGAGCAATGAAGTACGCGAACAGGTGAAAGAGACGCTGGACTTCCGTCTGGGCTTTATCGACTTTGCCCGCGTTCACTTCATCTCTGCCCTGCACGGCAGCGGCGTAGGCAACCTGTTCGAATCCGTTCGTGAAGCCTATGACAGCTCTACCCGCCGCCAGAGCACGGCGATGCTGACCCGTATCATGAACATGGCAGCAGAAGATCACCAGCCGCCGCTGGTGCGTGGCCGTCGCGTGAAGCTGAAATATGCCCACGCCGGGGGGTATAACCCGCCTATCGTGGTGATCCACGGTAACCAGGTGAAAGACCTGCCGGACTCCTACAAACGCTACCTGATGAACTACTTCCGTAAGTCGCTGGACGTGATGGGTACGCCTATCCGTATTCAGTTCAAGGAAGGGGAAAACCCGTTTGCGAATAAACGTAATACCCTGACGCCGAACCAGATGCGTAAGCGTAAGCGTTTGATTAAGCACATTAAGAAAAGCAAATAACTCTTACCGAACTCACTAAAACCCGCGCCTGTCGCGGGTTTTTTTCGCTCATTCAAAAGGTCTGCCTTCCCTGTGTGATGTCAATCACTATTCGCTTTTAACCATGTTTATATCTAAGAAAGTAGACAATCGTCGAATTTTCATCTTAAAGTCCAGGGTTCGGTACTAGACAAAACTAGCGCCTGGTTATCAAATGGTTAACCAATATTTCGCCGCATGTAAAAAATCGATCGGATACGTAACCGTTCGGCGTACATGCTGGTGTTTACAAGCACGACACATACCTTTCGGGAGAATTATGCAATCCTCTGTTAATCAAAAAGAGAGCCGAACCTTCTTCGGCCATCCTTATCCGCTCGGTTCGCTGTTCTTCACCGAGATGTGGGAGCGTTTCTCGTTTTACGGTATTCGCCCGCTATTGATCCTGTTTATGGCCGCCACCGTGTATGACGGCGGAATGGGCCTGGCGCGTGAAAACGCCTCGGCGATTGTCGGCATCTTCGCGGGCACCATGTACCTCGCCGCACTGCCGGGCGGCTGGCTGGCGGATAACTGGCTCGGCCAGCAGCGGGCCGTCTGGTACGGTTCGATTTTGATTGCACTTGGGCACCTGTCGATTGCCCTGTCGGCCATTATGGGCGACAACCTGTTCTTCATCGGCCTGATGTTCATCGTGCTCGGCTCCGGCCTGTTCAAGACCTGTATCTCGGTCATGGTCGGTACCCTCTACAAAAAGGGCGATGCGCGTCGTGACGGCGGTTTCTCGCTGTTCTATATGGGCATCAACATGGGCTCGTTCATTGCTCCTCTGATTTCCGGCTGGCTGATTAAAACCCACGGCTGGCACTGGGGCTTTGGTATCGGCGGTATCGGGATGTTGGTCGCCCTGATTATCTTCCGCGTGTTTGCCGTTCCGGCCATGAAGCGCTACGACAGCGAAGTCGGTCTGGACTCCACCTGGAACAGTCCAGTAGTGAAACGTAACGGCGTGGGTGCCTGGCTGCTGGCGCTGGCTGTGGGTGTTGCAATCATCGTCACGTTGATTGCCCAGGGCGTGATTGTGATTAATCCGGTCGCGGTGGCCAGCGTGCTGGTATATGTGATTGCCGCCTCCGTCGCGCTCTACTTCATCTACCTGTTCATCTTCGCCGGGCTGAATCGCAAAGAGCGCGCAAGGCTGCTGGTATGCTTTATTCTGCTGGTCTCCGCCGCGTTCTTCTGGTCCGCGTTCGAGCAGAAGCCAACCTCCTTCAACCTGTTCGCCAACGACTACACTAACCGCATGATCGGTGATTTTGAGATCCCGGCGGTGTGGTTCCAGTCGATTAATGCCCTGTTCATCATTCTGCTGGCACCGGTATTTAGCTGGGCATGGCCGAAGCTGGCGAGCAATAATATTCGCCCGAGCAGTATCACCAAGTTCGTGATCGGTATTTTGTGCGCGGCGGCGGGCTTCGGCCTGATGATGCTGGCGGCACAGAACGTGCTGAGCAACGGTGGAGCAGGGGTTTCTCCGTTCTGGCTGGTAGGCAGTATCCTGATGCTGACGCTCGGGGAACTGTGCCTGAGTCCGATTGGTCTGGCAACCATGACCCTGCTGGCGCCGGAAAGAATGCGCGGTCAGATGATGGGCCTGTGGTTCTGCGCCAGTGCGCTGGGTAACCTGGCTGCGGGCCTGATTGGTGGTCACGTGAAGGCCGACCAGCTGGATATGCTGCCAGACCTCTTTGCCCGTTGCTCCATCGCGCTGTTGATTTGTGCTGCGGTGCTGATCGTCCTCATTGTTCCGGTGCGTCGCATGCTGGAAAATGTGCAGACAAAACCGGCTACCGAAGCCTGATACTATTCAGCCTGCCGGGGCAGTTATCCAGCCCCGGCCACCTCAACAGGAGAGAGCATGTCGATAACCTGTCCGGATTGCCACGCAGCGCTCGAGCCGCAAAACGGTATCGCGCACTGCGACAGCTGCAATAACGATATTCCCCTCGAAGCGCGCTGCCCTGATTGCCATCAACCGCTTCAGGTACTCAAGGCCTGCGGTGCGGTGGATTACTTTTGCCAGAACGGCCACGGTCTTATCTCTAAAAAACGCGTGGAGTTTGTTCGGGCTGAAGGTTAATCGCACACGCAGCCTTCACCTTTCTGCCACAGTTCCACCAGCGACTCGGGTGCTTCCTGCTCGGGTACCAGCACGATGATATCGGCGTAGTGCGCCTGATTTTGGCCGGTCCAGATAATCTGGATGCGGAAATAGCGCTGGTCACCTCTGCCGGGGGAAGAGGCTTGCCCGGGCGGCTGGCCGCGCGGGAAAGCCTGCTCCAGAATGCTCACCAGGCGCTGGCGCTGGGCCTCATTAAGCGAGGAGAGCGCAATGGTGCGCTGGCCGCTCAGCTTAGGGATAAAAGCGACGCCGCCTTCCCGGGCCAGCTCAACCACGGCGTCATCCGTCAGTTCCGGAACCTGCATTTACAGCACTCCTACCTGTTCCCAGGCTTGTTTTATAGCCGCCCCAACGTCGCTACCAGAGCGTTTCTCGCCGTGCGCTATCGTCAGTTTTGCAAAGGCATCAAAATCCGCATCCTGCGCCAGGTTGCGATCGCAAACCGTGTCGTACCAGGCATAACCCGCTTTTTCCCAGGCGTAGCCACCGATCGCCGTTGCGGCCAGGTAAAACGCGCGGTTGGGGATACCGGAGTTAAGGTGTACGCCGCCGTTATCCTCGCGCGTTTTGATGAAATCTTTCATATGCCCGGGCTGCGGATCTTTACCGAGCAGCGGATCGTTATAGGCCGTGCCGGGTTCAGACATGGAGCGAAGCCCTTTCCCGTTGATGCCCTCCGCCAGCAGCCCTTCACCAATCAGCCAGTCTGCTTTATCGGCGGTTTGCTTAAGATGGTATTGCTTCACCAGCGAACCGAACACGTCGGATAACGACTCGTTCAGCGCGCCCGATTGTTCAAAGTAGATGAGTCCGGCTTCGGTCTCCGTCACGCCGTGGCTAAGCTCATGCGCTACCACGTCGATGGCAATGGTAAAGCGGTTGAAGATTTCCCCGTCGCCATCGCCAAAGACCATCTGCTGGCCGTTCCAGAAGGCGTTTTGATACTCACGGCCATAGTGCACGGTGCCGGTGAGGATCAGCCCTTTGTTATCGAGCGAATCGCGCTGATATTCCTTCCAGAAGAAATCATGGGTAATACCCAGATAATCGTACGCTTCATCCACCGCCACATCTCCGTTGGAGGGCTGGCCTTCATAGCGTACCTGGGTACCCGGCAGATCCTGGGTCTGTTTCGCATCGTAGATGTCACGCTCAAGCTGACCGGCTTTATTCACATGCGGCGCGGCGGGTTTGCCCGGCATATGGGCCATCAGCGTCTGGACGTGGGTTAAGGTCTGACGGGCGCAGCGCTGCTGCGGCTCAGAACCGCTTTCGATAATACGGCGAAGAATATACGGAGGGATGACGCTATGTAGATGGGGCATGCTGCTCTCCTTATTAAAAAAGGCAATAGCAGCAGTATAGTTTGTAACCGGCGAAGATTTATCCGCTTTTACGCTGACGCGTTTTTTTCACCGGTTTGATCTCTTTCACTTCACTCTCGACCCAGCCGTCAGAAAGCCGGGTGGTGAGCACATCCCCTGCTTTAACCTGCTTCGTCTGCTTCAGCACTTTGCCGTCCGTCGCGGTGGTCACGCTATAGCCGCGGGCCAGCGTGGAGAGTGGGCTGACGGCTTCCAGATGGGTGACCGCATTGCCAAAACGCTCGCGGGTGGCGCTCAGGCGTGAGCGGATATTTTCCGCGAGGCGGAACTCAAGCTGCTGGATCCGCGTTTGTGCGCGATAAATCTTTGGCTGCGGATTCTGCTGGTTCAGACGCTGAGTCGTGCGCTGCTGGCGCGATATCGCTTTCTTAAGCTGGTTATCCAGCGCGAAGTTCATCCGCTGACGCAGACGCTCCAGTACGGTTTGCTGACGCGCCAGACGCAATTGCGGATGCTGCTGTTGCAGACGATGATGAAGCTGGGTAAAGCGGCGGGTACGGTTGGCGAGGAAGTAGTCCATCGCCATCTCCAGGCGCTGCTGCCCGTTCTGGATCTGGCGCAGCAGCTCCTGCTGATTACGGCTGACCACCTCTGCCGCCGCGGACGGCGTGGGCGCGCGTAAATCCGCGACAAAATCGGCTATCGTCACATCCGTTTCATGGCCGACGGCGCTCACCACAGGGATAAGGCTGGCAAAGATTGCCCGCGCCACGCGCTCGTCGTTAAAGCTCCACAGGTCTTCCAGCGAGCCGCCGCCGCGCCCGACGATCAGGACATCGCACTCCTGACGCGCATTCGCCAGCTCAATCGCGCGCACGATCTGCCCCGGCGCATCGTCACCCTGAACGGCAGTTGGGTAGATAATGACGGGCAGGGAAGGGTCACGGCGCTTCAGGACGTGCAAAATATCGTGCAGCGCCGCGCCGGTTTTCGAGGTGATAACTCCAACACAGTGGGCAGGTGAGGGCAGGGGCTTTTTAAACTGCTGGTCAAACAATCCCTCAGCCGAAAGCATGGCTTTTAACTGCTCGTACTTCTGCTGCAACAAGCCTTCACCGGCGGGCTGCATGCTCTCGACGATAATCTGATAATCGCCGCGCGGCTCATACAGGGTAATGTTGGCGCGAACCAGAACCTGCTGGCCATGCTGAGGGCGGAACGTCACGCGACGATTGCTGTTGCGGAACATCGCGCAGCGCACCTGAGCGGTGTCGTCTTTTAGCGTAAAGTACCAGTGACCGGAAGCAGGCTGCGTGAAGTTAGAGATTTCACCGCTGATCCAGACCTGTCCCATTTCCTGCTCAAGCAGCAAACGCACCGTCTGATTAAGGCGGCTGACAGTATAAATTGAGGGGGATTGAGAGGATAACATGTGAGCGGGATCAAATTCTAAATCAGCAAGTTATTCAGTCGATAGTAACCTGCTGAGAGGCGATCGCAAGCATTTTTTTCAAAAAAGTGTAGATGCAATCGGTTACGCTCTGTATAATGCCACGGCAATATTTAACCACCCAGGTCAGAGATATTGCCCATGCTACGTATCGCTAAAGAAGCACTGACGTTTGACGACGTCCTCCTCGTTCCCGCTCATTCCACCGTTCTGCCGAATACTGCCGACCTCAGCACGCAGTTGACGAAAACCATTCGTCTGAACATTCCTATGCTCTCCGCAGCAATGGACACCGTGACTGAAGCGCGTCTGGCTATCGCTTTGGCACAGGAAGGCGGCATTGGCTTTATCCACAAAAACATGTCTATCGAGCGTCAGGCGGAAGAAGTTCGCCGCGTGAAGAAACATGAATCCGGTATCGTGTCCGATCCTCAGACCGTTCTGCCAACCACCACCCTGCACGAAGTGAAAGCGCTAACCGAGCGTAACGGCTTCGCAGGTTACCCGGTTGTGACCGAAGACAACGAGCTGGTGGGCATCATCACCGGTCGTGATGTGCGTTTCGTGACTGACCTGAACCAGCCTGTCAGCGTCTATATGACACCAAAAGAGCGCCTGGTGACCGTTCGCGAAGGCGAAACCCGCGACGTGGTGCTGGCGAAAATGCACGAAAAACGCGTTGAGAAAGCGCTGGTTGTGGATGCGAACTTCCACCTGCGTGGCATGATCACCGTTAAAGATTTCCAGAAAGCAGAACGTAAACCGAACGCCTGTAAAGACGAGCATGGCCGTCTGCGCGTCGGCGCTGCGGTTGGCGCGGGCGCAGGTAACGAAGAGCGCGTTGACGCGCTGGTTGCCGCGGGCGTTGACGTGCTGCTGATTGACTCCTCACATGGCCACTCCGAAGGCGTTCTGCAACGTATTCGTGAAACCCGTGCTAAATACCCGGATCTCCAGATCATCGGCGGTAACGTGGCTACGGGCGCAGGTGCTCGCGCACTGGCGGAAGCCGGTTGCAGCGCGGTGAAAGTGGGTATCGGCCCTGGCTCTATCTGTACTACCCGTATCGTCACCGGCGTGGGCGTTCCGCAGATCACCGCGGTGTCTGACGCGGTTGAAGCGCTGGAAGGCACCGGTATTCCGGTTATCGCGGACGGCGGTATCCGCTTCTCTGGCGACATCGCCAAAGCGATCGCCGCAGGTGCCGCAGCCGTGATGGTGGGCTCCATGCTGGCCGGTACCGAAGAATCCCCGGGCGAAATCGAACTCTACCAGGGCCGTTCTTATAAATCCTACCGCGGTATGGGCTCCCTGGGCGCGATGTCCAAAGGTTCCTCCGACCGTTACTTCCAGACCGATAACGCCGCTGACAAACTGGTACCGGAAGGCATCGAAGGCCGCGTGGCCTATAAAGGCCGTCTGAAAGAGATCATCCACCAGCAGATGGGCGGCCTGCGTTCCTGTATGGGTCTTACCGGCTGTGGTACCATTGACCTGCTGCGTACCAAAGCGGAATTCGTACGCATCAGCGGTGCGGGTATCCAGGAGAGCCACGTGCACGACGTGACGATCACCAAAGAGTCCCCGAACTACCGTCTGGGATCATGATTTTCTTCGCCCGACCTCGTGTCGGGCGATTTATTTAATCTGTTTCACTTGCCTCGGAATTAGCGTCAATGACGGAAAACATTCATAAACATCGCATCCTCATCCTCGATTTTGGTTCTCAGTACACTCAACTGGTGGCGCGTCGCGTGCGTGAGCTGGGCGTATACTGTGAGCTGTGGGCGTGGGATGTCACGGAAGCACAGATTCGCGAGTTCAATCCAAGCGGCATCATCCTGTCCGGCGGCCCGGAGAGCACCACCGAAGCGAACAGCCCGCGCGCGCCGCAGTACGTATTCGAAGCGGGCGTACCGGTGTTCGGCGTGTGCTACGGCATGCAGACTATGGCGATGCAGCTGGGCGGTCACGTTGAAGGCTCTAACGAGCGTGAGTTCGGCTACGCGCAGGTTGAAGTCGTCACCGACAGCGCGCTGGTGCGCGGTATCGAAGACTCCCTGACCGCAGACGGCAAACCGCTGCTGGACGTATGGATGAGCCACGGCGACAAAGTCACCGCTATCCCGTCGGACTTCGTGACCGTAGCCAGCACCGAAAGCTGCCCGTTCGCGATTATGGCGAACGAAGAAAAACGCTTCTACGGCGTGCAGTTCCACCCGGAAGTGACTCACACCCGTCAGGGTATGCGCATGCTGGAGCGCTTCGTGCGTGATATCTGCCAGTGTGAAGCCCTGTGGACCCCGGCAAAAATCATCGACGACGCCGTGGAGCGTATCCGCCAGCAGGTTGGTGATGACAAAGTGATCCTCGGCCTCTCCGGCGGCGTGGATTCCTCCGTGACCGCGATGCTGCTGCACCGCGCCATCGGCAAAAACCTGACCTGCGTCTTCGTGGACAACGGCCTGCTGCGTCTGAACGAAGCCCAGCAGGTCATGGACATGTTCGGCGACCACTTCGGTCTGAATATCGTTCACGTGGAAGGCGAACAGCGCTTCCTGGACGCGCTGAAAGGCGAGAACGATCCGGAAGCGAAACGTAAAATCATCGGCCGCGTATTCGTGGAAGTGTTCGACGAAGAAGCGCTGAAGCTGGAAGACGTGAAATGGCTGGCGCAGGGTACTATCTACCCTGACGTGATCGAGTCTGCGGCATCCGCAACCGGTAAAGCGCACGTCATCAAATCTCACCACAACGTGGGCGGCCTGCCGAAAGAGATGAAGATGGGTCTGGTTGAACCGCTGCGCGAGCTGTTCAAAGACGAAGTGCGTAAGATCGGTCTGGAACTGGGTCTGCCGTACGACATGCTCTACCGTCACCCGTTCCCGGGCCCGGGCCTCGGCGTACGCGTGCTGGGCGAAGTGAAGAAAGAGTACTGCGACCTGCTGCGTCGCGCGGACGCGATCTTCATTGAAGAGCTGCACAAGGCTGACCTGTACAACAAGGTTAGCCAGGCGTTCACCGTGTTCCTGCCGGTTCGCTCCGTCGGCGTGATGGGCGATGGCCGCAAGTACGACTGGGTTGTTTCCCTGCGTGCTGTGGAAACCATCGACTTCATGACCGCGCACTGGGCGCACCTGCCGTATGACTTCTTAGGCCGCGTGTCTAACCGCATCATCAACGAAGTGAACGGCATTTCCCGCGTGGTGTATGACATCAGCGGCAAGCCACCGGCGACGATCGAGTGGGAATGATTTCGCGTCTGGCTACAGCCTGTAGGTAAATGCAGTAAAGTATCTCTAAGCCCGCGTAACTGCGGGCTTTTTTGTTTTTTATGTCTGGCACTTTCTGGCAGCGTTAGCAACGAAGAGCATAATTTCAGAACGCACTGTGGCGCAGAAAGTAACAGAAATTTATGCTGTTGGCCTCTCGTACCATGAATCAGAGAATTGGATATTCCCATCTACAATACGCCATGTGATTTTTTCATATTGCATAGAGACGGATTCCATATGGTTTAACTTATCATTGCCTGATAATTTAACATTGGGCACACCACAATTAACACCCGTTATTTTTACATTTTCCATTAATACGGTGTAATAACACACCTCTTGGCCCGCATCATTGATATGATAAAATTTTACTTCTGCACTTTTTAATGTTTGCCCTGTAGTTGCTGCTTTGTAGAGATAGGGACTGGAACTGTCGACTTCTTTTTCAAAATTAAATGATGAATGTTGGCGTGTTCCGGTGATCTTTCCATTGGCAGTATCGACGGGAAGGTTAACACCATGACCCATACTGATTACCTCGATAGAGCCCTCACGATCCTGAACATCTACAGAGCCTTTGATATCTGCACCACCATCATCTTTTAGCCAAAGATAGGGAGGGATAGGCATTTTATTTACTCCTTATTAGTTTAATTAACTTCATTGTTATGATGTAGAAAAAGATAGAGGTAAGAGTGTTGAATGAAATTAATACATAATCATAACTATAATAGATATCTTCGGGTGTTGGGTTGTTGTTAATTAAATAGGAAATTCTAATAGCTGTTTCGTGACTTATTAATGGATGTTCAGTTAAGTAGCAAACATCTAACCATGAAACAATAGCGAATATGCCGATGAAAAGAACCATTCTAACAGAACTAAGGACAAGTTTTCTGATAACCACCAATAATGACCTCAATTGTTCCATAGGATTCTAAATCAAGACCTTTAACCTTTGCTGTCTTTGTTCTTAATAGTGCGTTTCTTAATCTATTGTAATCTGATTGGCTTGGTAAAGTTATACACCCTTCTGATACCTGACCGGGATGTAGCCTAAATCCACCTCTGGCTACGCTTTTGTAAAATGTAGAATCATCTATATTCCCATCGTCGCGAAATAAAGCAAACCATTCAGAATGATCAACATGATAACTAAAAGTGCTTTTATATGTATCGACTCCCCAGGCTCTAAATCTGTTAGCCATACTTCCTTTAGGCCTGTCTACTATATAATATTTACCTTTTGGTAGCGGTCCAACGTTAGGAATGATGCCACATGCTCCTTTGTTTCTGTATGCACCGTTACCAGAAAAAGCCATAAAGACTCCAACACCATCAAATTCAAGTGGTGAGTAATCAGCATCATTTATAATAAACTTTCCATGCAAAGTCATGTATCTCTCTTTTCTTTATAGATGCTTATGAAAATTATCTGCATATAGTGCGTGTATTTTTAAAATAAAATATACATAAAGTGCGCATTTAATTATTTTACTCTAAAAAAGGTTGGCTTGCCTTTGGAAAGTAGATCTATATCAATTTTACAGCTACACCCGATAGTAGATCGTTTTAAGGGATGTGTTCATAAAAATATAAAGTGAAGTTCCACAGATAATCCCGACAAAAATCATCCCTACAGTTGTACTCGGAACCTCGACGTAACGAGATTAAGGACAATATATAAGAAAGCCGATTATCGAGAATAGCGTAAAGCCAAAATACAAGGACTGAGCTGATATGATTGAGTAGGAATAAGCCCGTAAACCTTTCTGCACGTCATAAGCAGTTAAGACTGATAAACCCCCCTTTTACAGAGGGTTTTTCTTTTGTAACTGATATCCGAACGGGACGTGAATTATTGGCTCATCTGTCGGGATCCACGGCAGCCGATACTGCGTCGCCATGCCCCTGGCGCCTGACCATACTGACGCTTAAAGCTGCGGTTGAAGGACTGCTGAGAGTCAAAGCCCAGCGCGATCGCCACGTTCAGAATCGGTTCATCGCTTTGGGCTAAGCGCTCAACCGATTTTTGCAGCTTTTGCGCGCGAATATATTCAGCGAGAGGGGAGCCGGTATGTTCTTTGAAGATCCGCTGGAGATGCCATTTCGAATAGCCGGCTCGCCTGGAGACGGTTTCAATGTCCAGGCGGCTATCAAGGTTGTTGTCGATCCAGTCGAGCAAATCGTGAATGAATGCACCCGTGTTCATCTTGCTTCCCCCTACGCCACGCATTAAAAGCATCTTTGTTTGTTGCACTTAAAGGTGGCCCGTTTTGATATTAATTGCAAGTTTTATTGTTACATTTAAATCCCTTCTCAAAACCCGTGATTTACCTTCGCCGCAAATAGCACATAAAGTGCAACAATTATTCTTGCACTTAATTAAGCGCCTTCCTACAATCGCCGCGATAGTGTATTCGCAACTGTTACAGTTTTGTGGCGATGAACGACACAAATGGCCTTAAGCCAGACCGGACAAAGGAAGTGGCGCGGCGCCTCCCGCTGCGTCTTGCCCGGCGGCTACAATAACCGGAATAAAAATAATGAGCCTGCAAAAAACCTGGGGTTACTTTCATCTGAGCGCGACGGGGGTGGTTTTACTCTCCGCGCTTCTCGTCGGGTGCGATGACAGCGTCGCGCAAAATGCCGCACCGCAAGCGCCCGTCGTCAGCGCAGCTGACGTGGTGGTGAAATCCATTAGCCAGTGGGACAGCTTTAACGGTCGCATTGAAGCGGTGGAAAGCGTTCAGCTGCGCCCACGCGTCTCCGGCTACATTGATAAAGTGAATTACACCGACGGCCAGGAGGTGAAAAAGGGCGAGGTGCTGTTCACGATTGATGACCGAACCTATCGCGCGGCGCTGGAACAGGCGCAGGCGAACCTGGCGAGAGCCAAAACGCAGGCCAGCCTGGCGCGAAGCGAGGCTAACCGTACCGATAAATTAGTCAATACCAACGTGGTATCCCGTGAAGAGTGGGAGCAGCGCCGTTCCGCCGCTACCCAGGCGCAGGCCGATATTCGCGCGGCGCAGGCGGCGGTTGATGCCGCGCAGCTCAACCTCGACTTCACCAAAGTGACCGCGCCTATCGACGGTCGCGCCAGCCGGGCGCTGATCACCAGCGGTAACCTGGTGACTGCGGGTGACAGCGCCAGCGTGCTCACCACCCTGGTCTCACAGAAGACGGTTTACGTCTACTTCGACGTGGACGAGTCCACCTATCTTCACTATCAGAACCTGGCCCGCAGCGGGCAGGGGGCGTCCAGTCACCACACGGCGCTGCCAGTGGAGATTGGTCTGACGGGTGAGGAGGGCTATCCCCATCAGGGCAAAGTGGATTTCCTGGATAACCAGCTCACGCCGAGTACCGGTACAATCCGCATGCGCGCGCTGCTGGATAACTCACAGCGTCAGTTCACGCCGGGACTCTTCGCACGCGTGCGCCTGCCGGGCAGTGCGGAATTTAAAGCCACGCTTGTTGACGATAAGGCGGTGCTGACCGATCAGGATCGTAAGTATGTTTATGTCGTTGATAAAGACGGGAAAGCGCAGCGCCGCGATATTACGCCGGGGCGTCTGGCCGACGGTTTACGTATTGTACAGCAGGGGCTGAATCCCGGGGATAAAGTCATCGTCGATGGTTTACAAAAAGTGTTTATGCCGGGTATGCCGGTTAACGCGAAAACCGTTGCCATGACCGCCAGCGCCGCCCTCAACTGATCCCTTACCTGAGAATCCAATCCATGGACTTTTCCCGTTTTTTCATCGACAGGCCGATTTTTGCCGCCGTACTGTCGATTCTGATTTTTATCACAGGATTAATCGCCATCCCGCTGCTGCCGGTGAGCGAATATCCTGATGTCGTGCCGCCAAGCGTGCAGGTGCGCGCCGAGTACCCGGGCGCCAACCCGAAAGTGATTGCCGAAACCGTGGCGACGCCGCTGGAAGAGGCGATCAACGGCGTTGAAAACATGATGTACATGAAATCCGTCGCGGGCTCCGATGGCGTGCTGGTGACTACCGTCACCTTCCGTCCGGGTACCGACCCGGATCAGGCGCAGGTACAGGTGCAAAACCGCGTCGCACAGGCCGAGGCGCGTCTGCCGGAAGACGTTCGGCGTCTGGGCATTACGACTCAGAAACAGTCGCCAACGCTGACGCTGGTGGTGCATCTCTTTTCGCCTGGCGGTAAGTACGATTCACTGTATATGCGTAACTACGCCACGCTGAAGGTGAAGGACGAGCTGGCGCGTCTGCCCGGCGTCGGTCAGATCCAGATTTTCGGCTCGGGTGAATACGCGATGCGCGTCTGGCTGGACCCAAATAAAGTGGCCGCGCGCGGACTGACGGCCTCGGACGTGGTGACGGCGATGCAGGAGCAAAACGTACAGGTCTCCGCCGGGCAGCTTGGCGCCGAGCCGCTGCCGAAAGAGAGCGATTTCCTGATCTCCATTAACGCCCAGGGCCGTCTGCATACCGAAGAAGAGTTTGGCAATATTGTCCTGAAAACAACGCAGGACGGTACGGTCGTCCGCCTGCGCGACGTGGCGCGCATAGAGATGGGTTCCGGCAGCTATGCGCTGCGCTCCCAGCTGAACAATAAAGACGCGGTCGGGATTGGTATCTTCCAGTCGCCGGGGGCAAACGCCATCGATCTGTCTAACGCGGTGCGCGCCAAAATGGACGAACTGTCCACGCGATTCCCGGACGATATGAAGTGGGCGGCACCTTACGACCCAACGGTATTTGTGCGCGACTCGATCCGTGCGGTTGTACAAACGCTGCTGGAAGCGGTGGTGCTGGTCGTGCTGGTGGTGATCCTGTTCCTGCAAACCTGGCGCGCGTCGATCATCCCGCTGATCGCGGTGCCGGTATCGGTGGTGGGTACCTTCAGCATTCTTTACCTGCTGGGCTTCTCGCTGAATACCCTGAGCCTGTTCGGGCTGGTGCTGGCCATCGGTATCGTGGTGGATGATGCCATCGTGGTGGTGGAGAACGTCGAGCGAAATATCGAAGAGGGGCTCGCCCCGCTTGCGGCGGCGCATCAGGCGATGCGTGAAGTGTCCGGGCCGATTATCGCCATTGCGCTGGTGCTGTGTGCAGTGTTTGTGCCGATGGCGTTCCTCTCTGGCGTGACCGGCCAGTTCTACAAACAGTTTGCGGTAACGATAGCCATTTCCACGGTGATCTCCGCGATCAACTCGCTGACGCTTTCTCCGGCGCTGGCCGCGCTGCTGTTGAAGCCGCATGGTGCCCCGAAAGATTTCCCGACCCGGCTTATCGATCGTCTGTTCGGCTGGATTTTCCGTCCGTTTAACCGCTTTTTCCATCGCAGCTCGACCGGCTATCAGGGACTGGTAGGGAAAACGCTTGGCCGACGCGGTGCAGTGTTTGCGGTTTATTTGCTGCTGCTTTGTGCCGCGGGTGTGATGTTTAAAGTCGTACCCGGCGGGTTTATTCCGACGCAGGATAAGCTGTACCTGATCGGCGGCGTGAAAATGCCGGAAGGCTCGTCGCTGGCGCGTACCGATGCGGTGATCCGCAAAATGAGCGAAATCGGGATGAATACCGAAGGCGTGGATTATGCGGTCGCGTTTCCTGGCCTGAACGCGCTCCAGTTCACCAATACGCCGAACACCGGGACGGTCTTCTTTGGCCTGAAGCCGTTCGACCAGCGTAAACATACTGCGGCGGAAATTAACGCGGAGATCAATGCGAAAATCGCTCAAATCCAGCAGGGCTTTGGCTTCTCGATTCTGCCGCCGCCGATTTTAGGGCTGGGTCAAGGGTCCGGTTATTCCCTGTATATTCAGGATCGTGCTGGTCTGGGCTATGGCGCGCTGCAAAACGCGGTGAACACCATGTCCGGGGCGATTATGCAGACGCCGGGTATGCATTTCCCCATCTCAACCTACCAGGCTAACGTTCCGCAGCTGGATGTGCAGGTTGACCGTGATAAAGCGAAAGCGCAGGGCGTATCGCTTACCGATCTTTTCGGCACGCTGCAAACCTATCTGGGCTCGTCATATGTAAACGACTTTAACCAGTTTGGACGGACCTGGCGCGTAATGGCACAGGCCGACGGGCAGTTCCGCGACAGCGTGGAAGATATCGCGAATTTACGCACACGCAATGACCAGGGCGAAATGGTGCCGATTGGCAGTATGGTGAAAATCACGACCACCTACGGGCCGGACCCGGTGATCCGCTACAATGGTTACCCGGCGGCGGATCTTATTGGTGATGCTGACCCGCGCGTGCTCTCTTCCGCGCAGGCGATGACGCAGCTGGACGCCATGTCTAAGCAGATCCTGCCGAACGGGATGAATATTGAATGGACGGACCTGAGTTTCCAGCAGGCCACCCAGGGCAATACGGCGCTGATCGTCTTCCCGGTCGCGGTGCTGCTGGCGTTCCTGGTGCTGGCGGCGCTGTATGAAAGCTGGACGCTGCCGCTGGCGGTGATCCTTATCGTGCCGATGACGATGCTCTCCGCGCTGTTCGGCGTCTGGCTGACCGGGGGCGATAACAACGTCTTCGTGCAGGTGGGGCTGGTCGTGCTGATGGGGCTGGCCTGTAAAAACGCGATACTTATCGTGGAGTTTGCCCGCGAGCTGGAAATTCAGGGCAAAGGCATCATGGAGGCTGCGCTGGAGGCGTGCCGCCTGCGTTTACGCCCGATTGTAATGACCTCTATCGCCTTTATTGCCGGGACCATTCCACTGATCCTAGGTCACGGGGCAGGGGCAGAAGTCCGCGGCGTCACCGGGATCACCGTCTTCTCCGGGATGCTGGGCGTGACGCTGTTTGGTCTGTTCCTGACGCCGGTCTTTTACGTGACGCTGCGTAAATTCGTGACGCGCGGCAAAGCGGAAAGAGAGGTGTTGCCTGCGTAGGACGTAGCAGATAACAAAAAGCCGCCTTCATTGTGAAGGCGGCTTTTTTTTCGCAATCCGTCAGGATTAAGGCGCTTTTTTATGCTGCGTACAGAGTTCCGGCACCGGATCGCACCCGCTGGTATCGGCTTTTTTCACCTCTTCCAGCGCGCTGGCGACGGTATGGCGCGCTAAAACCGCTAACGAAGCCTGCTCCGCTTCATCAGCGATTGATTTGAAGTACCAGCAGGCGTTGGCGCTGACCACACAGCGGGCCGGGACGTCAGGACGGGACGCCCACAGCTTTTTATCTTCAGTGACGGAAAGGTAGATATCACGCAGGGTGATCTCTTCAGCCGGGCGGCCAAGGTGAATAGAGCCGTTGCGGCCAAGCGTGGAGACGATGATGCCGTCCCGGGCGAGAGGAACCATTAATTTGCGGATAAAGCTCGGATTCGCTTCCAGGCCGTAAGCCAGGATTGCACTCGTCGAACGTTCACCCGATTGCTCCGCCATCGCTACGCTGAGAACCATCTGCAAAGCTGTCGGGAAGCGGTAATCTAACATTTTTCTGTCCTGGGTTGCGGTGAATCTTGTTCTTTTTGGCACCGCAGAGGTGAATAATCAGTGAGTAACAATATAACAAATACGGTAATTTTATTGAAGCAATCTGCGGCATACGTGAAGTAACGCTGCGCTGACACATGTCAGGACGTGTAGCGCCGGGTTTACGTTCATGCGAACGACGGATTCGGGAAATCAACGGTCACCATAAGACCACCTTCGGCTGACGTACTCAGATTGACCCTGCCGTTGTGTTGCTGCGTAACGGCTTTGACGATGGCAAGCCCCAGTCCACTCCCGCTTTGGGTCTGATTAGGATCGCGGAAAAATCTGTCGAACACGCGCTCCCGCAGTTCAACCGGGATACCGGGGCCGGCGTCTGAGACGCGCAGCTGAGCGGACTTATCACGCGATTGCAGTTGTACCTCAATGCGTCCACCCTCAGGGCTGTACTTCACGGCATTCTCAATTAAATTGTCGATCAGCGACACCAGACGTTCCCGAATGCCTGCGACATGGATTTCATCGTCACCGAAGAATTCAAACTCAATCCCGCGTGCCGATGCCAGCGGCTCCAGTGCGGCCATTCGCTCCTGAATAAGCGTTGTCAGCGGCACAGGCTCCATTACCGTGTCGATGTGCGCTTCGCTGTGCTTCATCAGCAGAAGCTGATTGACGAGACGAGCAGCACGGCTATTGCTGCGAACAATGCCTGCAAGCAGCTCCTGCTGGCTTTCGCTGATGACCCAGGACTGCAGCGCCTCGACGTTGATTCGCATCGCGGCCAGCGGCGTACGCAGCTCGTGCGCGGCATCGGCAATAAACACCCTTTCCCTTTCGGCGCTTTCCCGCACCCTGGCGAGAAAGTCATTAATCGCGTCCACCGTCTGGCGCAGCTCCCTGTGCCTGGGAACGGCTTTTAAGGGAGAGAGATCGTCTGGCGTGCGCAATGAAATTTCATTCACAACCCTGTTCCAGGGGCGCATCGCGATGCGGATTGACAGCCACGCGGGAAACAGAAGAAAAGGGATGCATACCAGCAGCGGCATGACGTAATAGCCGCGCGAGTTCAGGTAGATAAAGAAATTCCAGCTGCCAGCCGGGGTGAAAAGGGTGACTTCAACGTCGGAGCGCGCGGATTTGAGCGTGCGGCTCGTCCAGGTGTGGTCTCCGGTCCGGACGCGCTGCATTTCCCCCAGGCGGCTATTTTTCACCTCCGTTGGCGCGCCACGCGAAGAAAAAATAATCTCATTATGCTTGCGAACGATCAGGTTGATAGCGAGTTCCGGATCTTCACCGCCGCCATACCCCTCCCGCAGCGCCTTGCTGAACGCGGCTAGCACCTCATTACGCGCCTGCGGCCTATCCTCCATGCTCTCAACAAGGGAAAAGAGGGTTTCGTAAGTCTCACTGCCCGTGAGTATTGGAGGGCTGCGCAGGTCCTCCAGCAAAATGAAGGTTAAAAAGAAACACCAGAGCAACGTAAGCAGCAGCATCTGGGCGACCAGCATTCGCCTGACCAGCGTAGGGAGCCTGAGGCGGTACCAAAAATTACGCATCAACCTGGCGCCTTCTGAACCGGTACGGTATCAATGACGTACCCTACGCCCCGCACCGTTCGCACAAAGCCATCGCCAATTTTTCGCCGCAGGTTACCCATATGCACGTCGAGCGCGTTGCTGAGATTTTCTTTCGTGCCGAATATCCTCTCTTCCAGATACCGCCGCGTAAGCACGCGATCGGCGCGCAGCATTAACGTTTCAAGCAGCGCATATTCGCTTGCCGTCAGCTCAACGTGGCGTGCGCTCACCGTTACGCGACGCGTCGGAATATGAAGCGACAAACCGCGAATTTCTATTGCCTCATTTTCAAAACCGTAACTGCGTCGCGCAAGGGCTCTCACGCGTGCCAGCAGCTCGGCGAGAACAAAAGGTTTGACCAGATAGTCGTCCGCGCCCGCGTCCAGCCCGCACAGGCGGTCCTGCAGCGTGCCTCGCGCCGTCAGGATAATGACGGGGATCCCCCGGAGCTGCTGACGCAGGCGCGTCATCAGGCTCATGCCATCGCCATCGGGCAGCCCCAGGTCGAGCAGGATAAGCTCCGGCACGCAGAGCTCAAGCTGATGCAGCGCATCCTCTTTCCGGCGTACCCATATGACATCAAATCCTTGATCTGCAAGGGCGATACGTACGCCGTTGCCGAGATCCAGGTCGTCTTCAATTAGTAGAATTTTCACAAAGGTAACGGTATCAGCAGTGGATGAAGAACAGCTTAAGAAAAAAACGGTATCAGGAAATCATTTAGCTTTACATAACCAGCACGTGCTTCAGCGTTTCTTCATTTTCGGCTCATAAGAACCTTAGGGAGGGTATTCAGAATGAGCGCGCTGGCGTTTAACACCGCCTGAATCGTAACCATCTGAATCCAAAAAGGGCTTCTTTAATGAGAAACTGCAAACTGCGTCACAGGTTCCCCCGTTCACTCATCGGTCGCAGCGTGAAAAGCATCCTGTCGGGGGCCGTCCTGGCGTTACTGGCTACCCCGGCGCTGGCGGCCGGGCAGCGCCAGGGCAACGTTTTAACCCTGGGGGGCGGCGTGGATGTTGCGCCACGCTATTCCGGTTCGGATAAGAGCCGCGTTACTGCGGCTCAGGTGGTTGATTACGCGATGGCAAATGGGTTCTTTATCAGTACCACCCGCGGGCTCGGCTACGGCAACCGCGTTGGCAACCTGGATTACAGCGCTGCGCTGAGCTATCGCGCAGGACGTAAGGATCGCGACGTAAGCAGCGATTCAATCGCCTCCGGCAGCGACTACCTGCGGGGGATGGGTGACATCAAAGGCTCGGCCGTCGTTGTGCCGGGGCTGGGGTACAGGATAACTGACTGGCTTAACGTGCAGATGCATGCTGAGGTCCCGGTTTCGGAAAGAGACAACGGTGAGGCTGTGCACTTCGGCATTGCCAGCCCGCTCTACACCTCTCCTGAAAACTCGGTGACGCTGGCGCTGACCGGCAGCTGGGGATCCAGCAAGTACATGCAAACGTACTACGGGGTCAGCGCCGCCCAGTCGGCCGCATCGGGATTTGCCCGACATGATGCCGGATCGGGCATATACGCCTATTCGCTGAACCTGGACTGGACCCATAAGCTCACCTCCCGCTGGAGCCTGCTTGCCGCAGCTGGCGTTACGCAGCTGACGGGAGAGGCGGGCGATAGCCCCATTGTTCAGCGAAAAACGTCTCCTGTGGGAAGTTTGAAGGTGACGTATAGCTTCTGATGGTTCAGTGAGGGCGAAGGCGCGTTTGTGACAAAACCGCACATAACCCCGTTACAGGAGCCGGAAGTACATAAAGCCCGTAGGATGGCGTGGCCCGAAGTCGGACCGTTCATCATGCGGGCTTTTTTTATCACTGTTGACCCGATAACGCCTGTTCAATCGTACGGGTAACAACGTCCGGCTGGCTGACCATCGATACATGGCTTGCCGCAACCTCCGTGGTGTTGGCGTTGATTTTCTTTGCCATTGCGCGCTCAAGCTCAGGATTGATCATCCGGTCATTTTTGCTGACCACATACCAGCTCGGTTTGTCATGCCAGGCGGCATGCGCGACTTTCTCCCCAAACGCATTGGCCTTAATGGGGCTCTGCGTCGCGGCAATCACGCTGCGCTCAACGTCCTTCACGTCAGGGGCAAAATTCTCGCTGACCGCTTTTGTCGGCAGATATAAATACCCCTCTGCCGTTTTAGCGAGGCTGGCGCTCCCTGGCGGAGCAGGGAAGCTATTTGCCAGTTCTGCCGTCGACTGGCCGGAATCCGGCGCAAAAGCGGCAACGTAAACCAGTGACTTCAGCGGGCATTGTTTCCCGCCTCGCTGATTACCGTCCCGCCCCAGGAGTGACCGACCAGCACCACATCCCCATGAGCCCGGGCAATAGCACGCTGCGTGGCGGCGACATCATCTTTCAGAGACGTGAGCGGAAGTTGTACCGCAATGACCTCGGTATGGTGTTTTTGCAGCCGGGTGATCACCTTATTCCAGCTGCTCCCGTCGGCAAACGCCCCGTGCACCAGCACCACGCTGGCTTTCGTCTCTGCCAGCGTGGTGGTGGAAACCGCCAGCAGCGCCGCTGTTAATACAGACAATGCTTTCATAACAGGCTCCTTAAAAGTGATGAACCGCCGCGTGGGGCGGTACGGTGAATTCAACGGTTTTATGGTCGATGGGCTTATGCGTCGGGTCGGCAACGATGATGGTTACCTTGTGTTTCCCGGCGGGCAGCCCGACCAGGATCACCGGCTCGCCGCTGGTTTCAGCCCAGTGCCAGGGCGCGTCATCCACCACTACGTGAATATGGCCGATACGCGGAGTGACTTTCAGCGCGTCGGGTCCAAATACAGGTTCAATGCGCAGGTTTTCGACGCGGTACTGAATAAAGACCGCACCTTTACTCAGCGGTCCCGCCAGCGGTGGGTCGACGATCAGTTTTGCTGGCGGCTGGGGTTTTTCCTGCGGCGCTACGGCGGCCGGGCCATTAACATCAGCGGCGCTCAGGCCATCCAACGGTACGGCCAGTGCGCCAGCAAAGGACGTCAGCGCAAATACAGGAAGCAGGAAATATCGACGAATCATCGGTGTCTCTCCTCATCGGTTTATTATGGCGATGGACACAGAAGACCATTTTTATGTATCGGGGATGTTTGCTTTTGCGGGTGTTTTGTACCGGTTTGTCTGCGTAGCGCTCGGGATACAGTGCGATACAGTTTGTCTGCCTGGAGCGAACATGCTTTAGCGCTCGGGCGAATCCACTACAAGACCTGATTGCTGCGACTGAATTTTGTCCTGATGGTGATACCAGGCGCCAATGGAGGAATAAACAAAGCGGCCAAAGAAAAACAGGAAACTGATGAGCAGTATGATGCGGGTCATCCGGGTGTTAAATCGATGTCGTTTTCGCATACGCGTAGCCTGACTCACTTTCTTTTCCTGAGTATACCCTTTTGGGCGATACGGCTATTAAGGCACAGCCGCAAGTCGGGGTCAATTCAGCGAAATGTAAAATACCGTCAATGCTTACATTAATTTATGTTATTAAAAACAACGCTTTTATTTATCGCATTGATAATTACAGGAAAAATATTCAAATAAAACGTAAGAAATGTTTATTCAGATAAATTAATTTGATTTAGGTCAACGGCATCTCGTCGTTGATATTTAAAATCCCACCTCCACTGTGCTTGCCAGGAATTTTCCGGGCATCGTGTACGTCAGGTTGGATGCCTGTCTTCATTTACCCTCTGGAGCGCAAGGGTTGTAAACGAGCATCTATGAATATTCACCACATCCTGAAGCAAAATAAAGACCGCTGGTGGGCACTTCCTCTTATATTACCCGTCGTGTTACTCCCGGTGCTTAGTGTGGCTAATACCTTAACGCAGCTGGGCGACGGTATCGTTGCGCTCTATTATCTCCCGCTCTCCTTTCTGCTGACGCTGATGTTGTTCTTTGGCCTGGAAGCCCTTCCCGGAGTGGTGGTGTCGCTGTTTTTACGTTATTACCCGTCCGTTGGGCTGTTTGAAACCGTGACCGGCATTCTACATTTTATCGTCCCCCTGGTGCTCAGCTGGGGCGGTTACCGCGTGTTTGCGCCCCGACGCAATATGACCGCTTACGGTGACATACGCCTGATGGGGCAACGTATCTTCTGGCAGGTGTTTTGCCCGGCAACGCTTTTTCTGGTGCTATTTCAGTTTGCGGTTTATCTCGGGGTCTATGAGAGCCGCCAGAGCCTTGCAGGATTGAATCCCCTCAATATTCGGACCCTTATTAACTATCAGGGGCTGCTGGTGAGCGGGCTGACGGGTGTGCCGCTAAGCTACCTGCTGATCCGCCTGATACGTCATCCGCGCTATATCAAGGGACTGATGTCCCAGCTCCGCACGCAAATAGACAAAAAGGTGACGGCCGTTGAGTTTGTGGTGTGGTTTTTAGCTCTTGGTGGGTTGCTGGCCATGCTGCTGCTGCCCATGAATGAAAACAGTTCCATTTTCAGCACCAACTACACTTTGTCACTGCTGATGCCCGTGATGCTCTGGGGGGCGATGCGCTTTGGCTACAAGCTGATGTCAATCATCTGGACGCCGGTCCTGCTGGTGTCGATTCACTTTTTTTATCACTACATTCCGGTGCAGGGGGGTTATGGCATTCAGCTGGCGATCACCTCATCCAGCTATCTGGTCTTTTCCTTCGTTGTGACGTACATGTCGATGCTGGCGACACGCCAGCGGACCATCAATATTCGCTCCCGCAGTCAGGCTTTTCTCGATCCGGTGGTGCATATGCCCAACCTGCGGGCGCTGTCGCGAGAGCTGGCCAGTAACCCCTGGTCGGCGCTCTGTTTACTGCGCGTGCCCGAGCTGGAAGTGCTGGGGCGTAATTACGGCGTACTGCTACGGATCCAGTATAAGCAGCAGCTGGCGCAATGGATAAATGGCACCCTTCAGCCAAAAGAGCAAGTCTATCACCTCACCGGATATGACATGGCGGTGCGACTGGAGGCGGAGTCGCATCAACAGCGCATTGAGACGCTGGACGAGCATATTAAGCAGTTTGTTTTTATCTGGGATGGTATGCCGGTGCAGCCTCAGGTTGGCGTGAGCTACTGCTATGTACGCTCACCCGTCAATCACCTCTATCTGGTGCTGGGGGAACTGGGCATCGTGGCTGACCTCTCCCTCTCAACGAATCACCCGGAAAATCTTCAGCAGCGCGGGGCTGTTCACTTGCAGCGTAGCCTGAAAGATAAGGTGGCGATGATGAGCCGTTTGCAGACAGCGCTGGAGCAGAATGCTTTTAGCCTGTTAGTTCAGCCTGTTCGCGGCCTGCGCGGCGATCATTACCACGAAGTGCTGCTGCGAATGCGTGATGATAACGGGGCGCTGATCTTTCCCGAGCAGTTCCTGCCCATAGCACAGGAGTTTGGTTTATCGTCGCGTGTCGATTTATGGGTACTGGAGCGTACGTTGAGTTTCCTGGCACAGCACCGCCAGCGTTTGCCGGGCCAGCGCTTTGCCATCAACCTCGCACCTTCAACCGTCTACCGGGCGCAGTTCCCGCTTGAAGTGAGCCGCCTGTTAGCCAGATATGCCGTTGAAGCATGGCAGCTGATCTTTGAAGTGACCGAAAGTAGCGCCTTTGGTCATGCGGATCTGGCGGCATCCACCCTCAGGCAATTGCAAAAAATGGGAATACGGATCGCCATTGATGATTTTGGCACCGGCTACGCCAGCTATGCGCGGTTAAAAAGCGTGGACGCCGACATTCTCAAAATCGACGGCGGCTTTATTCGCAATATTGTCAGCAACAGCCTGGATTACCAGATCGTGGCATCCATTTGCCATCTGGCCCGGATGAAGAAAATGCTGGTGGTGGCGGAATGTGTGGAAACAGAAGAGATACGTAGCGCGGTGCACGCGCTAGGTATCGATTATGTGCAGGGCTACTTGATTGGGTTGCCAGTTGAGCTTGATACGTTGCTCGAAACACAGCCTTCTCAGGAGAGCGCCTTAGCCGTTACGCTGCCGCCTCAGAACTCTCTTCTTCAATCTTCAACAGCCAGCCGGTGACCGCTTCCCAGTACTGCTGCTCTTTTTCCAGATCCAGCAGCACCAGCGCGTTCTGGCTAAACCAGTCGTGCGGGAAGCTCAGCGTCCAGTGATAGTCATCCGTTTTAAGCTTCAGTGTCGGCGGCGTGGTGGTCGCCTGTCGCTGATTATTGAGCAGCACGCCCAGGCGCAGAAGCTGAATGAGTGGCAGGAACTGCTTTTTCTTAAATAGCGTAAAGCGCGGCAGATCGTCGAGCTTGATGGCTTTGCGGTGATAGCGTACCAGCGTCGCCATCATGGTTTGCTGCTCCTGGTTGAAGCCAGGCAGATCGCTATTTTGCAGAATATAGGCTGAATGGCGATGCATTCCGCTGTGGTTAATGTTCAGCCCCACCTCATGCAGCATCGCGGCCCATTTTAACAGCGCGGCCAGCTGCGGATGCGCCAGCTTTGGATTCTGCTCCTCCCACTGCTCGTACATCTGAACCGTGGTTTCCAGCACCCGTTTCGCCTGTTCGCGGTCGATATTGTACTGGTTGGCAAGGCTCTGCGCGGTGCGGCTGCGAATATCCTGATGACGGAAACGGCCTTCCATCTCATACAGCACACCTTCGCGCAGGGCGCCGTCAGAGAGGCGCAGCTCTTTGATCGCCATCGCGTCAAACACGCCGCAGAGGATCGCCAGCCCCGGTACGAACACCGCTTTACGCTCGTCGGACAAGCCCGGCAGACTCAGGGCGTCGAAGCTCTTGTGCTTAAGCACCTCTTCGGTGAGTTTCACCAGGCGCTCAGGCGTAATAAACCCGTCCTTTTCACCCATCGCCAGCAGCACTTCATGGGCCGCTTTAATCGACCCCGATGCGCCCAGCGCCACGTTCCAGCCCTGAATACGATACTGCCAGGCCAGATTTTCCAGTTTTTGCACGGCGGCCATGCGCGCGCGCTGGAAGTTTTCGCGGGTGATGACGCCGCCCGGAAAATACATTTGCGCGAAGCTGACGCAGCCCATACGGCGGCTTTCAACCAGACGCGGCTCGAAATCTTCGCCAATCACCAGTTCGGTTGAGCCTCCGCCGATATCAATCACCAGCTTGCGGCCTTTTTCCGGCTGCGTATGCTCCACGCCCATAAAAATCAGGCGCGCTTCTTCGTTACCAGAGATGATCTCAATCGGGTAGGGGATAACCTTTTCCGCGCGCTTAAGAAATTCCGGCGCGTTCAGCGCCTGGCGTAGCGTATGCGTCCCGACGATGCAGACGCTGGACGGCGAAAAGCCTTGCAGACGTTCTGCGAACAGCGACAGGCAGTTAAGCCCGCGCTCCATTGCCTCTTCGCTCAGCATGTTACGCGCGTCGAGCCCATCGGCCAGATGCACGCGCTGCTTCAGACGACCGATGATCTGCATCGCGCCATCCACCTCGCGGGCGATGACCATATGGAAACTGTTTGAGCCAAGATCGACCGCAGCGAACTCCTGCGGGCGTGGGGTATTATCGTTTATTGGCATAGGTTAATCGGGTTGCTCAAGTGATTTGATGTAATCGTAAATCGCCAGCTGCGACCGCACTTTACGGCGATTGCCGCGCGGTACATAGCGATTACTGAGTTCTTTGTCGATATAACGTGCTTTCACCGTATCGCTGAACAGGATCTCGATAATGTCCAGGATACGCTGCTTCAGGCGAGGATCCAGCAGCGGTGCCGCCACTTCAATACGGTAATCAATATTACGCGTCATCCAGTCGGCGGACGAGAGGTATACGCGCTTATCACCGGCGTTATCGAAAATATAGACGCGATCGTGTTCAAGATAGCGATCCACAATGCTGATCACGCGGATGTTGTCGCTGATGCCTTCCAGTTCCGGAATGAGCGAGCACATGCCGCGAATGAGCAGATTTACCGGAACGCCGGAGCTGGAGGCCGCATACAGGCGATCCACCAGGCCTTTGTCCACCAGATTGTTGAGCTTCAGCGTGATGCCGGACGACAAGCCGTTCTGCGCATTGGCAATCTCTTTGTCGATCATATCGTACAGCAGGCGCCGTGAGTTCTGCGGTGACACCAGCAGATAATCGAAGCTCACCGGGCGGTACGGGTTCTCAATGAAGTTGAACACCCGACGCACTTCGTTGGTGATGCGGGCATCCGCAGTCAGCAGTGAATAGTCGGTGTAAATACGCGCGGTTTTCTCGTTAAAGTTCCCGGTACCGATATGGGCGTAGCGCACCACATCGTCGCCCTCTTTACGGGAGATCAGGAACAACTTGGCGTGAATTTTCAGCCCCGGCGCGGAGAAGATGACGTGCACGCCCGCTTCCGTCAGTCGGCGCGCCCAGTGGATGTTGGCCTCTTCGTCGAAGCGAGCCTGGAGCTCAACCACCACGGTCACTTTCTTGCCGTTGTGCGCTGCGTGGATCATCGCATCGATGATGCGGGAATCTTTCGCCACGCGATAAATGTTGATTTTAATCGCCAGCACGTTCGGATCGAACGAGGCCTGACGCAGCAATTCCAGCACGTGTTCAAAGGTGTGATACGGATAGTAGAGCAGCACATCCCGCTCGCGGATGGCATCGAACCCGTTGCGAAATTTATCGAACCAGATATGGCGCAGGCGCGGCAGCGGTTTGTTTACCAGATTGGCTTTGCCGACGTTCGGGAAGCCAATGAAATCTTTAAAGTTGTGGTAACGCCCACCGGGGATTATGGAGTCGTAGCGGGAGATGGTCAGCTTATCGCGCAGCATCTCCACCATCGCGTCCGGCATATCGCGCTGATAGACAAAACGCACCGGCTCTGCCGTCAGGCGCTGTTTGAGGCTGGAAGACATCAGCTCCATCAGGCTGGCCTCCATCTCATGCACCAGATCGTACTCGGCATCACGGGTCATCTTCATCGAGTAGGCGTTGAGCGCGTCGTAATCGAAGAAACCTTTGAAGATATCGTCCAGACAGTAGCGCAGAATGTTATCCAGCAGGATCATCGGCTTACGTCGGCGCGGGGTTTCCGGCGGCAGATTTACAAAGCGCGGGACTTTATCAGACGGTATTTCCAGCAGCGCGTAGTTAATGGTCTCACCACGAATGATTTCTACCGCCAGATAGGTGTAATCATCTTTCAGGAACTGCACCAGATCGGTTTCACGGTTGATCAGAATCGGGGTGATATGCTGGCGCAGATAGTGTTTGAAATAGTGGCGCAGCCAGTTTTGCTGATTCGCGGAGAGCTGGCGTTCGTTGATCAGGAAGATTTGGTTGCGTGCCATTTCCAGCAGCAGCTCGTTATAGAGGCCATCAAATTCCTGATCGGCTTTCATGACGCGAGACTGGATTTTTCCAAGCAGATGCCGCGAGTGGGAGTTTAAGCCCTGTTCTTCGCTGATGATGATTCGGCGTTTCAGTTCGGCGAAGCGAACCTTGTAGAACTCATCCAGATTGTTGGAATAGATGCCTAAAAAACGCATACGCTCAATCAGCGGGTTGCTTTTATCGGCCGCTTCCTGAAGTACACGTTCGTTGAATGCTAACCAGCTTAGCTCTTTCTCGATATATAACTTTTCCTGACCCATTACAGCTCACACTCCAGTTCAATCACAGGACGTGGTAAATCCGTCTCGTCCTTATTATGGCGAGCATTTCCACGATATGTCCAACAGTGCCAGAAAAGTATGACAGTTATTTTTTTTGTTGGGGATTTTAGGGGGTTGGAGAAGGGGATATCGGGTAATGCAATATGTAGGTCGGGTAAGCGCAGCGCCACCCGACAGAACAAACTACTCTTCAGCCGCATGACCCTGCGGGGGCAACTTCACGCCGTCCAGCCAGGCGGCACCGTCGCGCATCTCAAGACGGCCGTCAACAAACCAGCTTACCACCAGCGGATAAATGGCGTGTTCCTGAGCCTGTACACGTTCCGTCACGTCGTCTTCGTTGTCACCGTCAAAGACCGGTACTTTTGCCTGCAAAATGACCGGACCGCCGTCCAGCTCGTCGGTAACGAAATGCACGGAGGTCCCATGCTCCTCATCGCCGTTCTCCAGCACCTGACGATGGGTATGCAGGCCAGGATATTTCGGCAGAAGAGAAGGGTGAATATTCAGCAAACGTCCGTTGTAATGCGCGACGAAGGCCGGGCTCAGGATACGCATGTAGCCCGCCAGCACCACCACGTCAGGCGCGTAGGCGTCAATCTCCTGCACCAGCTCACGGTCAAAGGCTTCACGCCCGGCGAACTGGCTGGCTTCCAGCGCGTGCGCAGGAATGTTCGCTTCCCGCGCGCGCTCAAGGCCGAACGCATCGCCCTTGTTGCTGAATACTGCCCGAATGGTGCCATTGATTTTCTTCTGTTTGCAGGCGTCTATGATTGCCTGCAAATTGCTTCCGTTGCCGGAAATGAGCACCACGATGTTTTTCATTCAATGACCACACGCTGTTCGGAATCGGAAGCTTTAATCGTACCGATTTTCCACGCGTTTTCACCTTTTTCTGTGAGCAGCTTAACCGCTTTATCCGCTTCGCTGGCGGGCAGGGCGATAACCATACCTACGCCGCAGTTAAAGGTGCGGTACATTTCATGCTCGCTCACGTTGCCTGCGGTTTGCAGCCAGTTGAAGACGGACGGCCACTGCCATGAGGAGGCGTCGATCACCGCCTGGGTATTGTCCGGCAGCACGCGCGGAATGTTTTCCCAGAAGCCGCCGCCGGTAAGGTGAGCGATGGCGTGCACGTCAACGTTCTCAATCAGCTCCAGCACGTTTTTCACGTAGATGCGGGTCGGGGCCAGCAGGTGATCGGCCAGCGGTTTGCCGTCCAGCTCGGTGGTCAGCGGGTCGCAACCGCTCACTTCGAGGATCTTACGCACCAGAGAGTAGCCGTTGGAGTGCGGACCGCTGGAGGCCAGCGCAACCAGCACATCGCCGTCAGCCACTTTGCTGCCGTCGATAATTTCTGATTTTTCTACCACGCCGACGCAGAAGCCTGCGACGTCATAATCTTCTCCGTGATACATGCCAGGCATTTCAGCGGTTTCACCGCCGACCAGCGCACAGCCGGATTGCAGACAGCCTTCGGCGATACCGTTAATGACGCTGGCTGCGGTATCCACATCCAGCTTGCCGGTCGCGTAGTAATCCAGGAAGAACAGCGGCTCAGCGCCCTGTACCACCAGGTCGTTGACGCACATCGCCACCAGATCAATACCAATCGTATCGTGACGCTTAAGATCCATCGCCAGGCGCAGTTTTGTACCGACACCATCCGTACCCGAGACCAGCACAGGTTCACGATATTTTTGCGGCAGCGCGCACAGTGCGCCGAATCCACCCAGGCCACCCATCACTTCCGGGCGGCGGGTTTTTTTCACCACACCTTTGATTCGGTCAACCAGCGCATTACCTGCGTCAATATCAACACCGGCATCTTTGTAGCTGAGAGAAGTTTTGTTGGTCACGGCTTAAATCCCCACGCGATTGCATAGCTAGTAAGAAAAATCGGCGCAATTCTAACAGTCCAGGCAAACGTTTGCGAGCCTATTCTCGGCGCGGGGATCTTTTTTTCTGTGCGGACTGTCCAGGGCAACAAACTTGACTCTGTTCACGAAAATGAAACCGGTTTCGGCGATCTGCTTGCAACGGCTATCCCCTTTGCACATCATCAAAATGAAACCGGTTTCTGTAACTGTTTTTGCAGAAAATAACGCAGAATGAGGGAAAGCGAATGTCAGGATTTAAAGCAGGTTTTCTGTGGGGTGGGGCCGTTGCGGCGCACCAGCTTGAAGGCGGCTGGAAAGAGGGCGGCAAGGGCGTGAGCGTTGCCGATGTCATGACGGCAGGCGCCCACGGGGTACCGCGTGAAATCACCAACGGCGTGCTGGAGGGGAAAAATTACCCAAACCACGAAGCCATCGACTTTTACCACCGCTATAAAGAAGACATCAAACTCTTTGCCGAGATGGGGTTCAAATGCTTCCGCACCTCCATTGCCTGGACGCGTATCTTCCCGAAAGGCGACGAGCTGGAGCCGAACGAAGCGGGACTCAAATTCTATGACGATCTTTTCGACGAGTGCCTGAAGCACGGCATCGAGCCGGTGATCACGCTTTCCCACTTCGAGATGCCTTTCCACCTGGTAACGGAATACGGCGGCTGGCGTAACCGTAAGCTGATCGACTTCTTTGTCCGCTTCGCGAAGGTCGTTTTTGAGCGCTATCAGCATAAAGTGAAGTACTGGATGACCTTTAACGAGATCAATAACCAGGCCAACTTTCACGAAGACTTTGCGCCGTTTACCAACTCCGGGCTGAAATATGCGCCGGAAGAAGATCGCGAGCCGGTGATGTTCCAGGCGGCGCACTATGAGCTGGTGGCCAGTGCCCTGGCGGTGAAAGCGGGGCGCGAGATCAACCCGTCACTGCATATCGGCTGCATGATTGCCATGTGCCCCATCTATCCGCTGACCTGTGCCCCGGACGACATGATGATGACGATGAACGCCATGCATCGCCGCTACTGGTTCACCGACGTTCACGTGCGCGGCAAGTATCCGCAGCATCTGCTCAACTACTTTGAACGTCGCGGCTTCGCGCTGGATATCACCGAAGAAGATAAAGTGGCGTTGACGCAGGGCTGCGTGGATTACATCGGGTTCAGCTACTACATGTCGTTCGCCACCAAAGCGACGGCGGATAATCCGACGCTGGATTACGACGAGAGCAAGAGCCTGGTTTCTAACCCGTACGTGCAGAAATCGGACTGGGGCTGGCAGATCGATCCTGTCGGGCTGCGCTACTCTCTGAACTGGTTCTGGGATCACTATCAGCTGCCGCTGTTTATTGTGGAAAACGGCTTTGGCGCGATCGACGTGCAGGAGAGCGACGGCACGGTGAACGACCAGTACCGCATCGACTACCTTTCCGCCCACATCCGCGAGATGAAAAAAGCGGTGGTGGAAGACGGCGTGGATCTGATGGGCTATACCCCGTGGGGCTGTATCGACCTGGTCTCTGCCGGCACTGGCGAGATGAAGAAACGCTACGGTTTTATCTTTGTCGATAAAGATAACGAAGGTAACGGCACGCTGAACCGCAGCAAGAAGAAATCGTTCGACTGGTATAAGCAGGTGATTGCGAGCAACGGCGATAACCTGTAATTGTCGGGTGGCGCTTATACTTACCCGACCTACACTACACGTAGGCCCGCGTAAGCGCAGCGCCACCGGGCAAGACCCCGCACCCAAACCGGAGCCCAGCCTCCGGCTTTTTTGTTTTTGATTGATGTACATCAAGCAACATGGGTATGGCGCAATCCGAAAAAAGCGGTATAATCCCGCGATTTTTTTGCGGATGCCACCTCAGAGGAGAAAGAGAATGAAGATTGTGGAAGTGAAACACCCACTCGTTAAACACAAGTTGGGCCTGATGCGTGAGCATGACATCAGCACGAAGCGTTTTCGCGAACTGGCTTCTGAAGTGGGTAGCCTGCTGACCTACGAAGCGACCTCTGATCTGGAAACGGAAAAAGTGACCATCGAAGGCTGGAACGGCCCGGTGCAGGTTGAGCAGATCAAAGGTAAAAAAATTACCGTTGTGCCAATCCTGCGTGCGGGTCTGGGCATGATGGAAGGCGTGCTGGAGCACGTCCCAAGCGCGCGTATCAGCGTGGTAGGTATCTACCGTAACGAAGAGACGCTTGAGCCGGTCCCATACTTCCAGAAGCTGGTCTCTAACATTGATGAGCGTATGGCGCTGGTAGTTGACCCGATGCTGGCGACCGGTGGTTCGATGATCGCCACCATTGACCTGCTGAAACAAGCAGGCTGCAGCAGCATCAAAGTGCTGGTGCTGGTCGCGGCGCCGGAAGGTATCGCGGCGCTGGAAAAAGCGCACCCGGACGTTGAACTCTATACCGCGTCTGTCGACCAGGGACTGAACGAGCACGGGTACATCATCCCGGGGCTCGGCGATGCCGGCGATAAGATTTTTGGGACTAAATAATCGAATAACGATAAAGAAGCCGACTTTGATAGTCGGCTTTTTTTTGAATAAAAACCAACAATGACACTCAGAGGAAAACACTATGACGCGCCGTGCTATCGGGGTGAGTGAAAGACCGCCGCTTTTACAGACAATCCCGCTTAGTTTGCAGCACCTGTTCGCCATGTTTGGCGCAACCGTGCTGGTGCCAATCCTGTTTCACATTAACCCGGCTACCGTGCTGCTGTTTAACGGCATCGGTACGCTGCTTTACCTCTTCATCTGTAAAGGCAAAATCCCGGCCTATCTCGGGTCGAGCTTCGCGTTTATCTCCCCGGTACTGCTGTTGCTGCCGCTGGGTTACGAGGTCGCGCTGGGCGGCTTTATCATGTGCGGCGTGCTGTTCTGCCTGGTCTCCTTCATCGTGAAGAAAGCGGGTACCGGCTGGCTGGACGTGATGTTCCCGCCTGCGGCAATGGGGGCAATCGTTGCCGTCATCGGCCTGGAACTGGCGGGTGTCGCGGCGAACATGGCTGGGCTGCTGCCTGCGGACGGTCAGTCACCGGATTCTAAAACCATTATTATTTCGCTGGTGACGCTGGGCGTGACGGTTTTCGGTTCCGTCCTGTTCCGCGGCTTTATGGCGATTATCCCGATCCTGATCGGCGTGCTGGCGGGTTACGCGCTCTCCTTCGTGATGGGCGTTGTGGATACCACACCGATTGCCGAGGCACACTGGTTCGCGCTGCCGACCTTCTACACCCCACGCTTCGAATGGTTTGCTATCTTCACCATTCTGCCTGCTGCACTGGTGGTGATTGCTGAGCACGTTGGCCACCTGGTGGTGACGGCGAACATCGTGAAGCGTGACCTGATCCGCGACCCGGGCCTGCATCGCTCCATGTTTGCCAACGGTTTCTCCACCATTATCTCCGGTTTCTTCGGCTCCACGCCAAACACGACTTACGGGGAGAACATCGGCGTAATGGCGATCACCCGCGTCTACAGCACCTGGGTTATCGGCGGCGCGGCGATCATCGCTATTCTGCTCTCCTGCGTCGGCAAACTGGCGGCGGCGATCCAGATTATCCCGGTTCCGGTGATGGGCGGCGTTTCCCTGCTGCTTTACGGGGTGATCGGTGCGTCCGGTATTCGCGTGCTGATTGAATCCAAAGTGGATTACAGCAAGGCGCAGAACCTGATCCTGACCTCCGTTATCCTGATCATCGGCGTAAGCGGCGCGAAGGTGCACATCGGCGCGGCAGAGCTGAAGGGGATGGCGCTGGCGACCATCGTCGGCGTGGGCCTAAGCCTGATTTTCAAGCTGATCTCGGTCATTCGTCCGGAAGAAGAAATCCTGGACGCTGACGATAGCGAAAAAGCACCACATTGATCCTTTAACCGGGCGGACGATCCGCCCGGTTCTCTCCTTGCTGGTTCCGTGTTAAACTCCATTCCGATTTTATGTAAGATCTCTGGTTGAGGTATTTCTGAACGGACCGGCACAGCTCTCTCTGCCACTTTATCTCCCTGACGACGAAACTTTCGCGAGTTTCTGGCCGGGTGATAACCCCTCTTTACTGGCTGCACTGCAAAACGTGCTGCGCCAGGAACACAGCGGATACATCTATATCTGGTCACGCGAAGGCGCGGGACGCAGCCACCTGCTGCATGCCGCCTGTGCGGAACTTTCGGCGCGCGGTGACGCGGTAGGCTATGTGCCGCTGGATAAACGCACCTGGTTTGTGCCTGAAGTGCTGGAGGGCATGGAACATCTCTCCCTGGTCTGCATCGATAATATTGAATGCGTGGCGGGAGACGAGCCGTGGGAAATGGCGATCTTTAACCTCTACAACCGCATTCTGGAGTCGGGCAAAACCCGGCTGCTGATCACCGGCGATCGTCCGCCGCGTCAGCTCAATCTGGGGCTGCCGGATCTGGCGTCTCGTCTGGACTGGGGGCAAATCTACAAGCTGCAACCGCTGTCGGATGAAGACAAACTCCAGGCACTTCAGTTGCGCGCCAGACTGCGCGGATTTGAACTGCCGGAAGACGTAGGGCGCTTCCTGCTCAAGCGTCTGGATCGGGAGATGCGCACGCTCTTTGATACGCTCGATCAGCTCGATCGCGCCTCCATCACCGCCCAGCGCAAGCTGACCATTCCGTTTGTGAAAGATATTCTTAAGCTGTAGTTATGCCGGGTGGCGGCTGCGCCTTACCCGGCCTACATATGGCACCCGTAGGCCCGGTAAGCGCAGCGCCACCGGGCTAAAGATCCCCCATCAGGTGCTCAACCAGCAGCGGAATCGGTCTTCCCGACGCCATGCTTCTGCCGTTCTCACGCCACAGCGCCGTCCCGCTGATATCCAGATGTGCCCATGGGATCGCCGGTGGACAGAAGTGATGCAGCAGCCACGCCGCCGAGGCGCTTATCGCCGCATTGTTAGTCGGCGTATTGCACAGATCGGCAATCGCGCTGTCGGTCTGCTTTTTCAGCCGTGCGTCCAGCGGCAGAGACCACACCTCGTCACCGCTCCGTTTACCTGCCTGCGTCAACGCGGCGCGCAGCGGTTCATCCTGGGTCATCAGCCCGCTCAGCTCATACCCCAGCGCTTTCACCACTGCGCCCGTCAAAGTCGCCATATCAATGATGTAGCGGGCCTGCGGGTACCGCTGGCTGGCCCAGGCAATGGCGTCAGCCAGCACCAGCCGGCCCTCGGCATCGGTATTGTTGATTTCCACCGTAATGCCGTTGCAGGCCATCGCCACCGTGCCGGGCTGCATGGCGTCGGGGCCGATGGCGTTTTCCGCCAGCGCCAGCACGCCCATGATGCGCACCGGTAATTTCAGCTCCGCAACGGTCAGCATCAGCCCGAGCACGTTAGCCGCGCCGCACATGTCATATTTCATGGTGTACATGCCCGCGCCTTCCTTCAGCCACAGGCCGCCGGTGTCAAAGGTAATGCCTTTTCCCACGTAGCAGCGCACCGGGCCATCAGACACGCCGTTATAGTGAATAGCCAGCAGGCGCGGCGGGCAGGTCGCCCCTTTGCCAACGGCGTGCAGTAGCCCCAGCCCCTGCTCAACAATTTGCGTTTCATCCAACACTTCGCAGCGCAGGGCAGGGCTGGCGGCACACAGTTTTTGCGCCTCTTCCACCACAAACTGCGGCGTGCAGCGGTCGGACGGCATATCCGCCAGACGTCGCGCCGCAACCATGCCGAGCGCAATGGCCTGCTGCTGGCGGAAGGTCGTCTCCAGCTTCGCCTGCTGTTCCGGCAGGCAGAGGGCAGCGATGCAGGTAAGACGCAGCGCTTCGTCCGTCTTCTTCAGCTTCAGGTCACTGAGCCTGTGCGCCTGATTAAAGAGAAAACGCAGTACCTGCGCCAGCACCACATCGTCAATATCCGTCACGTCCAGCACGAGTTCGGCGCTGGCGGGGGCGGCAAGCAGCGGTCGCAGGGCGGTGAGCAACCCCTCGGTCAGGGCGTCAAGCCAGAGCGCGTCCGGCAACAGGGTGATGCGGGCAAACGGCGCGCAGCCAAAGCGTGCGTCCGCGACGGTGCTCTGCTGGCGCATTTCAGCGACAAGAGCGCTTTCCGGTAACAGGGAACTGTCAGCGCGCGCAATCAAATGGCTCTGCGGCTTCGCGTCTGAAAGCGCGTTGATAAACTGGTACGTGATCATCATAACTCCTCAATCGGTGCGCGGATCCGCGCGGCATAGGCCTGCATCCACTCCTCATCTACCGCGTGATAGTGCGTTTTCTCCCGCAGGCGTTCAGTACGGAAAACGGTGAGGGGCTGGCGAGCCGTCGCCACCACAAACGAGAAGGTTTTTATGTTAGTCGCGGCGCCAAATTCGCCCTGGTTGTTCATGCACACCACGGAGAGATCGCCCGCGCGACCGAAGCGCGACATCAGCTTGTCTTCCAGTTCGAATACGACTGAATCCGCCGCCTGCTGCGGCGTCATCCCTTGCGCCATCCGGCGAACGATTTCGTAGCTGGTACAGCCCTTCATCAGGTCTTCACCGACGCCTGTGGCGGTGGCCGCGCCGGTTTCGCTGTCGCAGTAAAAGCCGGAGCCGATGATGGGTGAGTCACCGAGGCGACCACGTTTTTTCATAAACAGGCCACTGGTGGAGGTGGCGACGCTCATCGAACCCTGTTTATCAAGGCCAATGATGCCGACGGTGTCATGTCCGTCGTAGGGGCTTAACCCCTTATCCAGCGTTTCGCGGCAGCGCTTGCGATAGTGCTGCATGGCGCGATCCGTGAGCATAGTTTTGTCGGCAAAGCCCTGGCTCAGCGCCCATTCGCGCGCGCCCTGGCCGACCAGCAGGCTGTTATAGCGTTGACGGCTGAGCGCGTGCGCCACGCGCACCGGGTTGGCGATATCCACCAGATTCCCCACGGCGCCGAACGCCAGCGTGTCGCCGTCCATATAGGCCGCGTCCAGCTCCACCTCGCCGTTCTCGGTCGGCAGGCCACCGTAGCCGACGGATTTATACAGCGGAAAGTCTTCCACGGCAGCGACGGCATCGACCACCGCCGAAGCGACCGGTTTTCCCGCCGCCAGGGCAGACGCGGATTCCGTTACCCCTTCAAGTGCCATTCGCCAGGTTGCGATAATTCCCCACATGCTTTACTCCTGTTTTGCAAGGGTGGTGTCGGGTTGCGTAGCGGTAGTCAGCTCCGCGGCGCGGTACTGTTTATCCAGGATACGCATAAAAGGCAGGTACAGCATGGCGCCAATCAGCAGGTTGATCAGCTGCATCACGCTGCCGCTCAGGTGCCCGGTGACGATAAAGCCGCTGATAACCGGCGGCAGGGTCCAGGGAATAAACACCCCGGTGGTGACGGCGACCGCGCCAATTTTCATCGCCGTATACTGCACGGTGACCAGCACCAGCGGCACCAGATTAAACGGGATGAGCATGATCGGGTTCATGATCACCGGCAGGCCAAACAGGATCGGTTCGTTGATGTTAAACACTGAGGCTCCTGCGCCGAGGCGCGCCACCTCTCGCATGTTTTTGCTGCGGGCGAAAATCAGCATCGCTATCACCAGCGACAGCGTGGCGCCCGCGCCGCCCATCCAGATCATGTCAAAAAACTGTTCGGTGATGATGTGCGGCGGCGTCGTTCCCGCCTGAATCGCGGCGATGTTGTCGGTCTGGTTTTCCATCCACAGCGGGCGAATAATGCCGTTGATCATCGAACCGGAGTTAATGCCCACTGACCACAGAATGGTGATACTGAATACGGTCATCAGCGCACCGAAATAAGAGGTACCGTAGTGGCGCACCGGGGTGGCAACCACTTCATAAATAAACTGGTGGATGGTGTGGTAGTGGGTGTTTTCAAATATGATGCGGATAATAAGCACCAGAATCATCACCAGCAGGGCCGGGATCAGCGCCGCGAACGACTCCTGCACCGCCGGAGGTACGCCGTCCGGCATTTTGATGACCAGCTTTTTGCGCTTCAGCCAGCAGAACAGTTCCGTCCACAGCAGGGAACCGATCATCGCCACAAACAACCCTTTGCTGCCAATCCACTCCACCGGCATCACGGTAATGCCGCCGTTTTCCGCCACTTTGATAAAGGGCGTCAGGATCAGGAAGGCGACCAGCGCCAGGATGCCGCAGGAGATGCGGTCCTCGCCATAGTGCTCAGCCAGGCGGTAGGCCACCAGGAAGCTGATAAACAGCGACATGGTTGAGAATACCGCGTTGAATGGAATCTCTATAATCGCACTCCAGCTCTCACCAAAGGCCTGAGACATAAACTGCTGATAGGCCTGATTCGGGAAGGAGGAGATCACCAGCAGGATGGAGCCGACGATGATAAACGGCATGAATGAAACGTAGGCCCCACGAATGGCCCCAAGATGACGCTGCTGGGCCGTTTTCGCCGCCAGCGGCATCAGTTTTGCTTCAAGAAATCCCAGAACATTGTTCATTGTGAATTCCGTACAAGATTGAGAGGTGTTGTTTATGTTATGTCTGTGGATTATCAGTGAAGCGCGGCGAGCGAAAGGTGAAATCGGTCACAAAGCATTCGCTGCTCTACTATAAATCTCATAAGATTAGTTTTGGAGAGAGACGCGATGGAAATCAAACTGCATGCTAACGCCACCACCACACCGCGTATCCGTCGCTATCTTCAGCAGTCAGATAAAAGCGACAGAGAGCTAGCTGTTGAACTGGGGATCTCGGTCACCACCGTCAGGCGCTGGCGCAACCGCGACCAGGTTTCGGATAACCACACAACGCCAAAAGTGATACACAAAGCATTGAGACAAGAGCAGGCGGCACTGATAAATGCCCTGCGGGATATCACTGGGGCACCGCTGGATGAACTGCTGCTGCTGGTGAATGACGGACTCGGGATCGCCGTTTCCCGCGCGACCCTGAACCGCTACCTCAAACCGGCTTCGGTAAGACAAAAGGGGGCGTCGTTGCAGGGCAAAAAGGCGCTGAAGGCCGGTATCATGCCGCAGAAGCTACTTCTGCATCATCAGCCGCTATCGCTGCATATGGACGACGGTGGGGAGCAACACCTGCTCTGGGCGCGTGAACCCGTCAGCGGCTGGTGCTACGCCCGGCTTTATGCCGGTGTCTCGCCGCAGTTGCTGACCCGCTGGACGAACGAGGTGCTGGCTGCCTGTCCGGCTGATATTCAATCTATTGAGACTTTTGGGCTAGAAGTGAACTTGCCGGAGCATAACGTCATCGTAAAAGTGCATTCACAGTATTATCTTGCCCTTCAGGTCACCGTGCCGTTACGTGAGATCATTCCGCGCGTGAATAGTGAACCGGCGGGAGAACTGTTGATCCAGTTGTGTGAATTTTTCAACCGGGGAAAAGCGCAGAAAAAGCTGGGGGAGAGTACGCCGCAGGCGTTTCTGGAAGCGCTGCGGCGTAACGATTAGACGATCCCGAGTACGTCTTCCGGCGGACGGCCGATACGCGCCTTGCCGTTCGCCACGACAATCGGGCGCTCAATCAGCTTTGGATTGTCGACCATCGCCTGAATCAGCCGATCTTCAGTGAGACTGGTATCGTTCAGATTGAGCGATTTATACAGATCTTCTTTCTGACGCATCAGCTCGCGTGCGCTGCCCATGTTCAGCATCTTCAGCAACTGGCGGATCGTCTGCGCGTCCGGGGGCGTCTCCAGATACAACACCACTTCCGGATCGATGTCGTTAGACTTCAGCAGATTCAGAGTCTCGCGGCTCTTGGAGCAGCGAGGGTTATGGTAAATTTTTACCGCGTCTGTCATGACTTCTCCTTTATTACATCTTCTCGTACGGCTTAAAGCGTTGTTGCAGGCCACGCAGCTGGTCGATTCGCGCATCGTAGCGGGCCTGTTGCAGGCTGCCGAGCTTCACCTGTGAGCTGGCGCTGCTTAGCAGGGAAATGGCCTGATCGAGGCGCCCCGCCAGCGCCAGACCTTCCGCACGCGCGGCCAGCTCCTGATCGCGATTACCCAGTTGCCCCTGGGCCTGGGCGAGCAGCTCCCAGCCGTTCTGGTCATCTTTATTGTTAAAGGTATAGCGGTTCAGAATGGTCACCGCCTCGCCGGGCTGGCCGCCCTGTAAGTAGGCGTTCGCCAGGTTAAGTTGCAATACCGGATTGTTGCGAATGTCTTTCGCCCCTTTCAGACGGTTGATCGCATCGGTCGCTTTTTTCTGTCCTAAATCGATATCGGTTGCGAGGTCGAGATACCACGGATTGTCAGGCGCCGACGCCAGCAGCGGCTGTAGCGCTTTACGCGCTTCATCGTACTTGCTGGCCTCCATCGCCTGGAGTGCCTGACCATACTGCGCGGCGTTCTTCTCGCGCACGTTGCCTTTCGCCAGCGCGTCCAGCAGATCGCTGGTGAGCTGATTACGTCCGGAGTTGTACATGCCAAGCGTTCTCACTTTGGCCATGTAGAAATCCTGCGAAGACTGCACGACGACCGGACGCATCTGGTTAGCACGGTTACGCGCATCCGAGAGACGACTTTCCGGCAGCGGGTGGGTCAACAGAATTTCAGGCGGGCGCGACGAGTAGCGTGCCTGGTCGAGCAGTTTTTCCAGGAAGCTCGGCATGGCCTGCGGGTCAAAGCCGGAACGCTGTAAAACCTGAATGCCGATGCGGTCTGCTTCCTGCTCGTTCTGCTGGGTAAAGCTGATCATCCCCTGACGCGTCCCCGCCAGCGTCCCGGTAAGCGCCGCCATCCCGGCCTGCGGGCTGGCCATCGCCAGCAGAATAGAGCCCAGCGCGCCCACCCAGGTCAGAGGGGCGTTACGCTTCTGATCTTCCATCGCACGCGCCAGATGGCGCTGGGTGACGTGCGAAATTTCGTGCGCCATGACGGACGCCAGCTGGCTTTCGTTATCGGAATAACGGAACAACGCCGAATGCAGCACCACGTTCCCGCCAAAGAAGGCGAAGGCGTTGATTTCGTCGTTATTGATTAAATAGAAGTGGAAGGGCGTTTTTACCGAGTCTGCGTGCGCCACCAGTCGCATCCCCAGACCGTTGATGTACTGCACCAGCAAAGGGTCGTTAATCAGCGGAGCACTGCCGCGCAGCTGGCGTACGTAATAATCACCCATCTGCATCTCCTGCCCGATGGAGAGCGTGCTTCCTGCCGTGGTGCCCATGTCCGGCAATGAATCGGACGAGTCAGCGAAAGCGGGCAACACCTGACCCACCGTCACGGCGGCAATCAGTGTCGCAACCAGTGTTTTTCTCAACTGCCTGAACATAACCACTGTCCTGTATGTTGGATGTGCTAATTTGACCGATGAACCCGCATAACGTTCATCTCCGCTGCTCTGCGAGTGTAGCCGTGTTAAGAGATGAAGAAAATCCCATTCATCAGGGTTTTGCGAAACCTGACAGTGAAACAAAAAGGAAAGTCTTTTTTGTGACAGTTAGATACAATTCACCGTCTCACTCCCGCCATTCGATTCAGGGAAGGGTTGTATGCTCGAAATGTTAATGCAGTGGTATCGGCGTCGGTTTAGCGATCCGGAAGCCATTGCTTTGCTGGTCATTCTGGTTGCCGGATTCGGTATCCTGTTCTTCTTTAGTGGCCTGTTGGCACCGCTTCTGGTGGCAATTGTGCTGGCGTATCTGCTGGAGTGGCCCACCGCGCGTCTGGAACATATCGGCTGTTCCCGTCGCTGGGCGACCAGCATTGTCCTGGTGCTGTTTGTCGGCATTCTGCTGCTGATGTCCTTCGTGGTGATGCCCATCGCCTGGCAACAGGGGATCTACCTGATCCGCGACATGCCCGGCATGCTGAATAAACTTTCTGATTTTGCCGCCACGCTGCCGCGCCGCTATCCTGCGCTGATGGACGCCGGGATCATCGATGCGATGGCCGAAAACATGCGCGCCCGCATCATGACCATGGGTGACTCGGTGGTGAAATACTCTCTGGCCTCGCTGGTGGGGTTGCTGACGCTGGCGGTTTACCTTGTTCTCGTGCCGTTAATGGTGTTTTTCCTGGTCAAAGATAAAGAGCAGATGCTGAATGCGGTGCGCCGCGTGCTGCCGCGCAATCGCGGTCTCGCCGGTCAGGTCTGGCAGGAGATGAACCAGCAAATCACCAACTACATTCGCGGCAAAGTGCTGGAGATGATTGTGGTGGGCGTGGCGACCTGGATTGGCTTCGTGATTTTCGGGCTGAACTACTCGCTGCTGCTGGCGGTGTTGGTCGGATTCTCGGTTCTGATCCCGTATATCGGCGCGTTTGTGGTGACCATTCCGGTAGTCGGTGTGGCGCTGTTCCAGTTTGGTCTGGGTACGGAGTTCTGGAGCTGTTTCGCCGTATACCTGATTATTCAGGGACTGGACGGGAACCTGCTGGTACCGGTGCTGTTCTCAGAAGCAGTTAACCTGCATCCGCTGGTGATTATCCTGTCAGTGGTGATTTTCGGCGGGCTGTGGGGATTCTGGGGCGTGTTCTTCGCCATTCCACTGGCGACGCTGATTAAAGCCGTGGTCCACGCGTGGCCGGATGTGCCGGCGGTGGAAGAGAAGTAGATTTAGTGCGGGCTGATGCCCTCACCCCAACCCTCTCCCACGGGGCTGAGGGATCCCCAGTAATTTTTTTATGCAGAAGCAATAAAGTTGCTTTCTAAATGACTGAGGGCTGTCAGCGATGCTCTGGTCCGGCTGTAAATCGCTGAGGCGTTTCCTGCAGGCCGGGGCGAGGCGCAGGGATGCGCCGAGAGGGCGGCTTTACAGGGACGTTGCCTCCGCCCGTACCCGATAAGCCGGAAGGAATAAGCCGAGGGCACCGCGAAGCGGCGATTTACCGCCGGGAGCCCGGGTCGCCAGGGTGGTGGCGACTGAGCCACCCTTGCACGTTCACCGGTCATATCGTTACAGAGTAGCAAGGAACATAAAGTGAACGGAATGACCACCACCGCCGTATGTTCCCCTCACCCTAACCCTCTCCCCGTAGGGGCGAGGGGATTGCTCAGTGCTCGCATTAATTTGTGGGGAACCCTCAGCCCACGGGGAGAGGGGGCAAACACTAAAAACGGCAACCTGGGTTGCCGTTTTGCTGTTTATCAGGCGCTTTGTTTCAGCCAGTTCAACACCACGTCGTGGTGGTTGCTGGTTTTGAAATCATCAAACACGTGCTCAACTTTACCGTCAGCGTCAATCAGGAAGCTGATGCGGTGAATACCGTCGTACGTTTTGCCCATAAAGCACTTCTCACCCCAGACGCCAAACTGCTCGCAAACCTGGTGGTCTTCATCGGAAAGCAGCGTGAAGTTCAGCAGCTCTTTTTCCGCAAAACGTGACAGCTTCTCTGGTTTATCGGTGCTGATGCCCAGCACTTCCACACCGACCTTTTTCAACTCATCCATGTTGTCGCGTAAACCGCAGGCCTGTACGGTACAGCCCGGGGTCATGGCTTTCGGGTAGAAATAGACCAGAACACGCTGTCCCTGGAAGTCGGTCAAATTTACTTGCTCGCCGTCTTGATCCGGTAAGCTAAATTTCGGTGCGATATCACCGGCTTTCAGTGGGTTCATTACTCAACTCCATCCTGTTCGTGCTGCGAATAATCGACGACGCTTATACTGCCTTGCGCGTGTAATTCTGTACAGAGGGCTTTGAACGCTTGCTCGATATTTGACGCATCCTGCGAGGCAGGGCTGTGGGCGGTAATTTGAATAAACAGCGTCGGGATGGCGTTTTCATCGCCAGGCTGCGTGCGGGAAACCAGTTCGGCAATGTTCATCTGATGGCTGTCAAACAGTGCCGTAAAACGTTCAATCAGATGAGGTGAATCAGGCACTTCAACCTGTACCCAGACTGTGGCAGGCAGAGCCGGACGCGGGCGCGCGGTGGTGCGCTTCATCACAATCAGTAAATCCAGCTCTGCGCCTTTCAGCGGCAGGGTAGATTCGATGAGGGTAATGGCATTCCATGTTCCGGAAAGCAGCATGATGAACGTGAATTCTTCGCCAAGCATAGCCAGCCGGCTGTCTTCGATATTGCAGCCGCAGCTGCTCACGTTGCGAGTGATGGTATTCACGATACCCGGCCTGTCAGCACCCAGCGCAGTGATAACCAGGTAATGTTGTGATGAGGTTGTCAAACCTGTTCTTCCTTTGCGTGGTTAAGTCTTCCTAAGGAAAGCATAAAAAAAACATGCATACAACCGCCTGAGAGCCTCAGGTCGCTTGCTTTTATTACAGTTCCAAACGTAACATTGAGGCTCTTGTTCGCACAGAGGATGGCTCATGTTCACGGGAAGTATTGTCGCGCTTGTTACACCGATGGATGAAAAAGGTAATGTCTGCCGGTCAAGCATGAAGAAGCTCATTGATTACCATGTCGCCAATGGAACCTCGGCGATCGTTTCGGTAGGGACTACCGGTGAATCCGCCACGCTGAGCCACGAAGAGCACGGCGATGTTGTGATGCTGACCCTGGAACTGGCGGACGGGCGTATTCCGGTCATCGCGGGTACGGGCGCAAACGCAACGGCAGAGGCCATTAGCCTGACTCAGCGTTTTAACGACAGCGGCATTGTTGGCTGTCTGACGGTGACCCCTTACTACAACCGCCCAACTCAGGAAGGTTTGTTCCAGCATTTCAAAGCCATCGCTGAACATACTGACTTGCCACAAATTCTGTATAATGTGCCGTCCCGTACCGGTTGCGATATGCTGCCGGAAACCGTTGGCCGTCTCTCGAAAGTAAAAAATATTATCGGGATTAAAGAGGCGACAGGGAACTTAAGCCGCGTTCATCAGATCAAAGAGCTGGTTTCAGACGACTTTATCCTGTTGAGCGGTGATGATGCGACCGCACTGGACTTTATGCAGCTCGGTGGTAACGGCGTGATTTCCGTGACGGCGAACGTGGCGGCGCGTGATATGGCTGACATGTGCAAACTGGCCGCAGCCGGTCACTTTGATGAAGCTCGCGTGATTAATCAGCGTCTGATGCCGTTGCATAATAAATTATTTGTCGAACCCAATCCGATCCCAGTGAAATGGGCATGTAAGGAGTTGGGGCTTGTAGCAACCGACACGCTGCGTCTGCCAATGACACCGATTACCGACCATGGTCGTGAAATTGTCGCTGGCGCGCTGAAGCATGCCGGTTTGCTGTAAAGTTTAGGGAGATTTGATGGCTTATTCAGTACAGAAGTCGCGCCTGGCCAAGGTTGCGGGTGTTTCGCTTGTTATGCTCCTCGCTGCCTGTAGTTCAGACTCGCGCTACAAGCGCCAGGTGAGCGGTGATGAATCCTATCTGGATGCGCCGCCGCTTGCTGAACTTCACGCGCCTGCCGGCATGATCCTGCCGATCCAGAACGGTGATTATAATATTCCGGTTACCAACGGCAGCGGCCTGGTGGGTAAAGCGCTCGATATTCGTCCGCCAGCTCAGCCTCTGGCGCTGGTGAGTGGCGCGCGCACGCAGTTCACCGGTGATACAGCTTCTCTGCTGGTGGAAAGCGCACGCGGTACCACGCTGTGGCCGCAGGTTGTGAGCGTCATTCAGTCGAAAAACTATACGATTGATAAACGCGACGACGCCAGCCAGACCTTAACCACCGACTGGATTGAGTGGAACCGTCTCGATGAAGACCAGCAGTATCGTGGTCGTTATCAAGTCTCCGTTAAGCCGCAGGGTTATCAGCAGGCGGTTACCGTTAAGCTGTTGAATCTTGAGCAGGCAGGTAAACCGGTTGCCGATCCGTCCGCCATGCAGCGCTACAGTACCGAAATGCTGAACGTGATTGCAGCGGGTCTGGATAAGAACGCTGCTGATGCCGCAAACGCCGCGCAGAACCGTAACGGCTCAACGTTTGACGTGCAGAGCGGTGCAGACGATACCGGCCTGCCAATGCTGGTGGTGCGTGCGCCGTTTAACCAGACCTGGCAGCGTCTGCCAGCCACGCTGGAAAAAGTGGGCATGAAGGTGACCGACAGCACCCGTTCAACGGGCAGCATCACAGCGACCTATAAGCCGCTGTCTGAAAGTGCCTGGCAGGATCTGGGGGCAAGCGATCCACAGCTGCCTTCCGGTGACTACAAAATCCAGGTCGGCGACCTCGATAACCGCAGCAGCCTGCAGTTTATCGATCCGAAAGGACACACGCTGACCCAGGCGCAGAACGATGCGCTGGTCGCTGCCTTCCAGGCCGCATTCAGCAAATAATAGTGAGGGCTGGTTAATCCAGCCCTTTTTATTTTCGTGCCACGCAAACGTGTGCGTGGCATAATATCGCCAGTTTTGAATACAAATCATCACACCAGGAGTAATGAAGATGCAGAAGCAAGCTGAGTTGTATCGTGGCAAAGCGAAAACCGTATACAGCACGGAAAACCCGGATCTGTTGGTGCTCGAATTCCGCAATGATACGTCAGCAGGAGACGGCGCACGCATTGAGCAGTTCGATCGTAAGGGCATGGTGAACAACAAGTTCAACCACTTCATTATGACCAAACTGGCCGAAGCCGGTATCCCGACTCAGATGGAAGCGTTGTTGTCCGATACGGAATGTCTGGTAAAAAAACTGGATATGGTGCCGGTTGAGTGCGTGATCCGTAACCGTGCCGCAGGCTCCCTGGTGAAGCGTCTGGGCATTGAAGAGGGTATCGAACTGAATCCACCGCTGTTCGATCTGTTCCTGAAAAACGACGCCATGCATGACCCGATGGTCAACGAATCCTACTGCGAAACCTTCGGCTGGGTCAGCAAAGAGAACCTGGCGCGCATGCAGGAACTGACCTACAAAGCCAACGACGTGCTGAAAAAGCTGTTTGATGACGCGGGCCTGATTCTGGTCGACTTCAAGCTGGAGTTCGGTCTGTACAAAGGCGAAGTGGTGCTGGGCGACGAATTCTCTCCGGACGGCAGCCGCCTGTGGGACAAAGAGACGCTGGATAAAATGGACAAAGACCGTTTCCGCCAGAGTCTGGGTGGCGTGGTCGAAGCGTACGAAGCGGTTGCTCACCGTTTAGGCGTTAAGCTCGACTAAACTGCGCATTTGCCAAAGGATGTTGGCATCCTTTGGCGTCTTATCCTTGTTTACTATGGTAATCCTTTCATTAACCGCCTACGATCATAGCTATTATAAATGGAATAGTTCGAGGTGTTTATGCGCTGGCAAGGGCGTCGTGAAAGTGACAACGTAGAAGACAGACGCAGCAGTGGTGGCGGTGGTCCGTCTATGGGCGGGCCAGGTTTCCGGTTACCCAGCGGCAAGGGCGGCATTATTCTGCTGGTCGTCGTGCTGGTGGCGGGCTACTACGGCGTCGACCTGACCGGTTTGATGACCGGTGAAACCGGGCAACAGCAGCAGTATTCTCAGCGCTCCATCAGCCCGAATGAAGATGAAGCGGCAAAATTTACTTCCGTTATTCTCGCGACGACTGAAGATACCTGGGGTCAGCAGTTCGAGAAAATGGGGCGGACTTATCAGCCGCCAAAACTGGTGATGTACCGGGGCGCAACCCGCACCGGCTGCGGCACCGGGCAGTCCGTTATGGGGCCGTTCTACTGCCCGGCGGACAGCACCGTCTATATCGATCTCTCCTTCTATGACGACATGAAAAGCAAGCTGGGCGCCGACGGCGATTTTGCCCAGGGCTACGTGATCGCGCATGAAGTCGGCCACCATGTGCAGAAGCTCCTCGGCATTGAACCTAAAGTACGTCAGATGCAGCAGAATGCGTCTCAGGCGGAGGTGAATCATCTCTCCGTACGCATGGAGCTTCAGGCCGACTGCTTCGCTGGCGTCTGGGGACACAGCATGCAGCAGCAGGGCGTGCTGGAAACAGGCGATCTGGAAGAGGCCCTGAATGCCGCACAGGCGATTGGTGACGATCGCTTGCAGCAGCAAAGCCAGGGGCGCGTTGTGCCGGACAGCTTTACCCATGGTACCTCAGAGCAGCGCTACAGCTGGTTTAAGCGTGGCTTTGACAGCGGCAACCCGTCGCAGTGTAATACCTTCGGCAAAGCTATGTGATGTTGGGGGTTGAACAGCTGGTTAACCAGCTTCAGCGTACCGGGCACCGCCGGCTGGTGGTGCTTAGCGGCGATGAAGCGTGGACGTTGAGCCAGGCGACCATCCTGCGCGATACGTTACCAGGAGACTGGCTGTGGCTGGAGGAAAACCCCTCTAAGGCCATCAGCGGCCTGCTGGGACGTGAATATCTGCACGCCGTTTTTGACGCGCGTCGCGGGTTTGACGTCTCGGCCTTCGCCGCCCTCAGCGGGACCCTGCGCGCCGGAAGCCTTCTGGTGCTGCTGGTGCCGCCGTTCTCCGTCTGGGCTAACAGGCCCGACGCGGATTCTCTACGCTGGAGCGACAGCGCAGAGCCGATCGCCACCCCGCACTTTGTTTCCCATTTTTGCCGGACGCTGGCCGCCGATTCAGATGCTATCGTCTGGCATCAACATCGTCCTCTGTGCCTTCCCGTTGCGCCAGATTTACCCGCTTGGCAGCCCGCCAGCGGTGAACCGCAGCGCGAGCAGGCTGCGATCCTCGATGCGCTTCTGACCATGCCTGCTGGCGTGGCTGCCGTGACGGCCCCGCGCGGACGAGGAAAGTCCGCCCTGGCGGGCATGTTGCTCAACGGCATTCAGGATAGTGCTGTAGTGACCGCACCGGCAAAAGGGGCGACGGATGTCATCGCGCGTTTCGCCGGGGAACATTTTCACTTTATGGCCCCGGATGCGCTGCTGGCCTCCACAACAGAAGCTGACTGGCTGATTGTCGATGAGGCGGCCGCCATCCCCGGCCCGCTGCTCGAGAAACTGACGATGCGCTTTTCCCGCGTGTTGTTGACCACTACGGTGCAGGGTTATGAAGGCACGGGCAGGGGATTCCTGCTGAAGTTCTGCGCCCGGTTCAGCGGTCTGCGGCGATATACCTTATCAACCCCTGTACGCTGGGCTGCCGGATGTCCTCTTGAGCGAATCGTGGCGAACGCGCTGCTGTTCTACGATGCGCTTATCGATCGCAAACCGGCAGGGGAGGTAAGTTTAACGTCGCTGGAGCCCGGGGTGTGGGAGAGCGATCCGGCGCGCGGGGCAGGCGTGTATGAACTGCTGTGTGCCGCGCACTACCGGACGTCCCCCCTCGATTTACGCCGGATGATGGACGCGCCGGGACAGCATTTTGCTGTTGCTCAGGCGGGCGCGGAGATCGCTGGCGCGCTCTGGCTGGTGGAGGAGGGCGGCTTATCCCCAGAGCTTAGTCGCGCGGTGTGGGCGGGATTTCGTCGGCCGCGTGGAAATCTGGTGGCACAGTCGCTGGCTGCCCACGGCGGATCGCCTCTCGCGGCGACGCTGAAAGGCCGACGCGTCAGCCGTATTGCGGTTCATCCTCATCGCCAGCGGGAAGGCATCGGCCAGGGGCTGATCCGCAGTGCCAGCGGAGAAGATTATCTCTCGGTCAGCTTTGGCTATACCGACGAGCTGTGGCGTTTCTGGCGGCAGTGCGGGTTTGTGCTGGTGCGAATGGGCAGCCACCGGGAGGCCAGCAGCGGGTGCTATACGGCGATGGCGTTGCTGCCGCTGAGCGAGGCGGGGCATCAGCTCTGCGAAGAGGCGCATCAGCGTTTATGTCGTGATATGCGGGTCCTGTCGGCCTGGAATGGCGAAAAGATCCCGGTGATGGATGCATGGGAAGCTACCCTTAATAGTGACGACTGGCTGGAGCTGGCGGGGTTTGCCTTTGCGCACCGGGCGTTTTCAACCTCGGTTGCGGCGCTAACGCGATTGTTGTTAGCCGTGGATATGCCGCTCCCGGCGCTGCGTGGGAAAATGGAAGGGAATACGCACGATTTCGGGCGCAAAGCGTTGCTGGCGAAGCTACGCGAGGAAACCGCTCACGCGCTTGAAAGGCTTGATTACTCTCGTAGCCAGCGGCTGAAAGCCGACATTTTGCAATGGCAATTTTTTCAATGACTTCTTCAGTAAAGTGGCATGGTCATTACCCCGCAGAGGCGTAAAATCCTGCTTAACAATTAAGGAGATCGCCATGAAACATGACCATTTTGTTGTGCAAAGCCCGGATACACCTGCTAAACAGCTACTGCTTCTGTTTCATGGCGTGGGCGACAATGCCGTCAATATGGGACAGATTGGCAGCTGGTTTGCACCCGTTTTCCCACACGCGCTGATCGTCAGTATCGGCGGCGTGGAGCCCTGCGGTCCGGACGGGCGGCAGTGGTTTTCCGTCGAGGGCGTGACGGAGGAAAATCGTCAGGCACGTATTGATGCCGTTATGCCAGCCTTTATCAATACCGTGCGTTACTGGCAGCAGCAAAGCGGCGTAGGTGCCAATGCAACAGCGCTGATTGGCTTCTCTCAGGGCTCAATCATGTCGCTGGAAAGCGTAAAAGCGCAGCCCGGACTGGTGTCCCGCGTGATTGCCTTCAATGGGCGTTTTGCGACGTTACCGCAAAGCGCGACCACGCAGACCACGATCCATCTCATTCATGGGGGTGAAGACCGGGTAATTGAGCTTTCGCATGCGGTTGCGGCCCAGGACGCGCTGATGCGTGAAGGCGGGGATGTGACGCTGGATATCGTGGACGATCTGGGGCATGCCATTGACGATCGCAGCATGCAGTTCGCGCTCGGTCATCTGCGTTATACCGTACCGAAGCACTACTTTGATGAAGCGCTCAGCGGCGGTAAGCCGAATGACGATGATATCGTCGAGTTTATGTGAGGTTTCCCCTCTCCCTAGGGAGAGGGGAAACAAAGCGATTACTTCTTCTGGTCCTTCTTCGGCCAGTCGTCTTCATCGTCCCACTTGTCGTTAAAATCACGGTGCGGCGGAAGATCCGGTTTGTTGGCAAGGAACTTTTTGTGGTCAACGCGCTTGAGATCTTTAATCACGTTAAGCAGCACGCCTACCAGAAATACCAACACCAGAATCCACCAGTACTTTGAAAGCCAGTCCATTCGCTAATCCTCTTTAAGCACCCGTCAGGCGACGAGCTGCTCCATAATACGTTGATACATGCGGGCCAGCAGTTGTAAATCGGCAGCGTTCACGCATTCATTGATTTTGTGAATCGTCGCGTTAACCGGACCCAGTTCGACAACCTGTGCGCCCATGCGGGCAATAAAGCGTCCGTCAGATGTGCCGCCCGTTGTCAGCAGCTGTGGCTTAATTTCATTATAGTGCGCAATGGCGTTCACTACCGCATCCACCAGTTTACCGCGCTGCGTCAGGAACGGCTGGCCAGACAGCCACCAGTCGAGGGTATAGCGCAGCTGGTATTTCTCTAGCAGCGCAATCACGCGCGCTTTTATCATCTCGTCGGTCAGTTCGGTGCTGAAGCGGAAGTTAAACTGGACGAAGAGATCGCCGGGAATGACGTTGTTGCTGCCGGTGCCGGCCTTGATGTTGGCTATTTGCATGCTGGTTGGCGGGAAAAATTCGTTGCCTTTATCCCATTCAATGCCCACCAGTTCGTTCAGCATCGGCGCGGCGCGGTGTACCGGGTTATCCGCCAGGTGCGGATAGGCAACGTGGCCCTGCACGCCATGAATGGTCAAATTGCAGGTCAGGGATCCACGGCGGCCATTTTTCACCACATCGCCCACCACTTCGGTACTGGACGGTTCGCCCACCAGACAGTAGTCCAGACGTTCATTGCGCGCCATCAGCGCCTCAACGACCTTCACGGTGCCATTGTGGGCGCTGGCTTCTTCATCGGAGGTAATCAAAAACGCAAGACGGTTTTTATGGTTCGGATGCTGGGCGACGAAACGCTCTGCCGCCACGACCATCGCAGCCAGGGAACCTTTCATATCCGCAGCGCCGCGTCCGAAAAGCATGCCGTCGCGGATGGTTGGCTCAAAAGGCGGGTTGATCCAGCGGTCTGCGTCGCCTGCGGGAACTACGTCGGTATGTCCGGCAAACGCCAGCGTCTCCCCCTGACCGCGCCATGCCCAGAAGTTCTGCGTATCGCCAAAATCCATGTGCTCGACGGTAAAACCGATGGCACGCAGGCGCTCAATCATTAATGCCTGACAACCTGCGTCGTCCGGGCTAAGGGAAGGACGGCGAATAAGCTGCTGAGTCAGCTCAATGACCGGGCATGACATAGACTACACCTCAACGAATAAATCTGAATAAAGGGTTTCACTGAAACCCAGCAGCATAGGCTGACCTGGCTTGCAGAGCAATGGGCGTTTGATGATTGCCGGCATTTCAAGCATCAGTTTGGCTGCGCTGTCGGCGTTGTTGATCGTGGCCCGGAGAGATTCATCCAGTTTTCGCCAGGTGGTCCCGCGGGTGTTCAGCAGCGCTTCCCAGCCCAGTTCGTTGATGGCGGAATGGAGAAACGCGGGGTCAAGCCCGTCGGCACGGTAATCATGGAAGCGATAGTCGATGTTGTGTGCTTCCAGCCAGCGGCGGGCTTTTTTAATCGTATCGCAATTCTTAATGCCGTACATCACAACCATAGTGAATCCTTTTGTTCTTGTGTGGATTAAATGTTCAATATTTTCGAAGATATATCCTTAAGTGGAATATAACATATTCGGAATTTTTCGTGATTTACAATTCTCCATAATTTAACGAACAGCTGTACGCTGAATAGTGTTCCATCTTTTAAGCATAGTTGTCCACTCTGTATAAATTGCCAATAAACTCAGGGGGAAATTAAAAATGCTGTCATTTTTCTGACTATTTCAAAATATTGCTGTAGGTCACATAAAATTTACCCGGCAACGCTCATAGTGATCCTAAACCTACCTGCACAGCGAGGCTCAATCACAGCAATCGGTTAAAGTGGCTTCACAATGATGATACGTTTTCGTAGAATGCACATAATAATAAGAGAGGTTGTTATGATTGAACATGAACTGGGGAACTGGAAAGATTTTATCGAAGGCATGCTTCGTAAATGAATTTCCGGTAAGAAATGCAAGAGCACTTAATTAACTAAAATAACCATAGTGTGAAAGAATCACACAATAAAAAGGCGGCCTGTAAAGCCGCCTTTTTTTATTTCAACGGGTTATTCCGGCTTATCCTTCAGCGGGAAACGACGGCGTATCAGCACAAAGAACAGCGGTACGAAATAGATAGCCAGAATCGTCGCGGAAATCATTCCCCCCATAACGCCCGTTCCCACCGCGTGCTGGCTGCTGGAGCCTGCGCCGGAGCTGGTGGCCATCGGCAGGACGCCAAATACAAACGCCAGAGAAGTCATCAGGATCGGGCGCAGGCGCTGACGACAGGCGTGCAGCGTGGCGGCCATCAGTTCGTGACCTTTGGCATTCATCTCATTGGCAAATTCGACGATCAGAATGGCGTTTTTCGCCGACAATCCGATTACGGTGAGGAGTCCGACCTGGAAATAGACATCGTTTTCCAGGCCACGCATCCAGGTTGCCAGCAGCGCGCCGATGACCCCGAGAGGCACCACCAGCATTACCGAGAACGGCACTGACCAGCTTTCATACAGCGCCGCCAGGCAGAGGAACACCACCAGCAGCGACAGGGCATACAGGGCAGGCGCCTGCGCGCCGGAAAGCCGTTCCTGGTAGGACATCGCCGTCCACTCCAGGCCAAAGCCGGTCGGTAACTGCTGAACCAGTTTTTCCATAATGTCCATTGCAGTACCGGTACTGACGCCAGGCGCGGCTTCACCGACAATCTCCAGCGCCGAATAGCCGTTGTAACGCTCCAGACGCGGCGAACCGGTCTCCCAGCGTGACGTCGCAAACGCCGAGAACGGCACCATGCCGCCGGTGTTATTGCGCACATACCAGCGGTTGATATCGTCCGGCAGCATGCGGTATTTGGCAGCAGACTGAACGTAGACCTTTTTCACGCGACCGCGATCCATAAAGTCATTCACGTAGCTTGAGCCCCATGCCGTTTGCAGGGTGTCGTTAATGTCGTCGATGGAGACGCCCAGCGCCTGCGCTTTACGCTGGTCGATATCCACCTGTAGCTGAGGGCTGTCATCCAGACCGTTATGACGAACGCGGGTAAGCTGCGGCTCTTTCCCGGCCAGCTCGAGCAGTTTATCGCGAGCTGCCATCAACGCGTCATGCCCGGCACCCGCGTGATCCTGAAGCTCCATATCAAATCCGGCTGAGCTGCCCAGGCCACTGATAGCGGGCGGGCTGCTGGCGAAAACGCGCGCTTCCTTGATTTTGTTGAACGCTTTAGTTGCACGTTCAATGATGGCAAAGGAGGAGCCGCTATCGCTGTCGCGCTGGTCCCAGTCTTTCAGGCGCACAAACATACGCGCCACGTTCTGCCCGTTACCGCCAGGGCCAGAGCCGACGGTGGAGAAGACGGAGACCACGTTATCCTTCTCCTGAGTATGGAAGTAGTTCTCAACCTTCTGCACCACTTTCAGGGTCTGCTGCTGGGTCGAGCCGCTCGGTAACTGTACGGAGGTGATAAACATGCCGCGATCTTCCAGCGGCAGGAACGAGGTTGGCAGCCGCAGGAATAAGAAGACCATGCCGCCGAGCAGCAGGACATAGACCACCATCCAGCGCACGCTGCGGTGCAGTACTTTACCCACGCCCGCTTCATAGCGCGCCGCATTTCGGTTAAACATGCGGTTAAACCAGCCGAAGAAGCCTTTTTGACCGTGGTGTTCGCCCTTATGCAGCGGTTTGAGCAGCGTCGAGCACAGAGCAGGGGTAAGGATCATCGCCACCAGTACGGAGAGCACCATCGCAGAGACGATGGTGATCGAGAACTGGCGATAAATCGCGCCCGTAGTGCCGCCAAAAAACGCCATCGGGATAAATACCGCCGACAGCACCATGGCGATACCGACCAGCGCACCCTGAATTTGCCCCATCGATTTACGCGTGGCCTCGCGGGGCGAAAGCCCTTCCTCGCTCATGATGCGCTCGACGTTTTCCACCACCACGATGGCATCATCCACCAGCAGGCCGATGGCCAGCACCATGGCGAACATGGTCAGGGTGTTGATGCTGTAACCGAAGGCATACAGCACCGCAAAGGTTCCCAGCAACACCACCGGCACCGCAATGGTGGGGATCAGCGTGGCGCGGAAGTTTTGCAGGAACAGGTACATCACGAGGAACACCAGCGCGATAGCTTCGAGCAGGGTTTTCACCACATCTTCGATGGAGGCTTTTACGAATGAGGTGGTTTCGTAGGCGACTTTGTACTCCAGTCCGTGCGGGAAGTAATGCGACAGCTCATCCAGACGCTCTAACACCCGCTGCGCGGTCGCCATTTCGTTAGCGCCGGAGGCCAGTTTCACCCCCAGGCCGGACGCAGCATTGCCGTTAAAGCGACTCAGGTAGTCATATTTTTCTGCCCCCATTTCCACGGTGGCGACATCCCCCAGACGCACTTCCGAACCGTCCTGATTCACGCGCAGAGTGATATTGCGGAACTGTTCAGGCGTCTGGAGCAGCGACTGGGAGTTGATGGTGGCGTTAAGCGCCTGGTTATCCACGGACGGCGTACCACCGAGCTGCCCCACGGCAATCTGAGCGTTCTGCGATTCGATGGCGTCGGTGACATCTTTGGCGGTCATCTGCACGCTGTTCAGCTTGTTGGGATCCAGCCAGATACGCATGGAATACTGCGAGCCGTAGGCGTCGATATCACCCACGCCGTTGATACGGCTGAGCGGGTCCTGAATATTACTGGCGACGTAGTCCGCGATGTCCTGCTTATCCATCGAGCCATCGGTTGAAACAAACGCGATGGTCAAAATATTGGTGTCACCGGTCTTACGCACGGTCACCCCCTGGTTCTGCACCGCCTGAGGCAGTTTACGCAGGGCCGATTGCAGCTGGTTTTGCACCTGCTGCACCGCTTCGTCCGGATCCGTGCCCGCCGTAAAGCTCAGGGTTACCGTCGCCTGGCCCGTGGCGCTGCTCTGCGAGGACATGTACATCAGGTTATCAAGACCCGTCATGTTCTGCTCGATAACCTGCGTGACGGTATTTTCCAGCGTCTGTGCCGAGGCGCCAGGGTAGTTCGCCGTGATACGCACGTTAGGGGGGGCGAGGTCGGGGTATTGCTCAACAGGAAGGGAAGTAATCGCCAGGACACCCGTCAGACACAACAGGATTGCTAGCACCCAGGCAAAAATGGGGCGATCGATGAAAAAATTCGCCATTAAAATGTGACCTCGTTTTGCTGCACGTCATTATTGTTTATTGCCCGCCTAACTTTAGCGGTAAGGCCCAGGTCAAACGTGGAGAAATAAAGGAGATAATGTAAATTATCATGCGCTTTTTTCAGCGCGCCTTCTTTCCCGCTATTTTTCAGCCTGCGCCGCAGGTGTCCGGAACGTCACGCTGACCTGTGTACCGCCCTGTGGCGGCTGAGAAAAGTGTAATGTTCCGCCGAGCCGTCCCGCGCGTTCGCGCATGATATTCAGCCCGTAATGCCCCGGCGGTTCACTGGCGTCGCCGATACCAATACCGTTGTCGCGGATCGTGACCGTGTGAGTACCGTCCGCGGTGGTGACGCAGCTGACCACAATCTCGCTGGCGTCGGCATGTTTAATCGCATTCAGCACTGCCTCACGCACAATCTGTAAGAGGTGCACCTGTTTTTGCGCGTCCAGCGCAAGCGATGAGAGACGGCAGTCAAGCACCAGCTTCGCGCTGGTCTGGCTTTGCAAACCGTCGAGAGACTCCTGTAGCGCGGCAGGAAGATTGGCGTGGTTGAGCGTCAGGCGGAAGGTGGTGAGCAGCTCGCGTAGCTGATGCCAGGCGTTATTCAGCTCGCGGGAGAAGTCCGTAATGATGGTCTGCGCCGGGGCATTGTCGCCCGGCACGGCATGCTTCAGCAGCGTAAGCTGAATACGCAAATAGGAGAGCACCTGCGCCAAAGAATCATGTAGCTCACGCGCGATGGTGGCGCGCTCTTCCATCAGCAGCAACTGCTGATAATGTTTCTGCGCCTGATTGAAATAGAGCCCCCGGCCCAGCATCGTCGCCACGCTTTCCATGAGCGGCAGCGGAACATCCCCGGTCGCGCTTTGCCAGCGCAGTTCGCCGTACAGGGTGTCCTGCATTAATACCGGTAAATTGTGCATTTTCTCGCCCGGGGACTCCTGTCCTTCGTAAAGCTGCCAGTCGTCACTGGTGCGCAATTGCAGGTAATTCATCTGCGTATAGTCATGCACAATTTGCAAAATATGCCGGAAGCAGTGGCTGTCTATCTGCCCGGTATTCAACGCCTGTGAGCATTTGAACAGCATTTCAAGCTGCTGATGCGCTTCATTCAGGTGGCGGGTTTTTTCGGCAACGGAGTGCCCCAGGGAACGGTACAGGGTGTGTAATTCCGCCGACATATGGTTGAAGGCGCGGGAAAGCTGGCCCAGCTCGTTGGGAAGCATAATATCCGGCGCGGGGGTATCGAACTGCCCCTGTTCGATACGCTCGCTCGCTGCCACCAGATTATTCAGCGGCAGCACAACCTGACGGCGGATGCGCCGCAGGGTCATCACCGCCAGCAGCAGGATGCCCAGGCCGCCCGTCAGCGACATGAAAATCACCAGCTGAATCTTATGTTCGGTGTAGTACTGTAGCGCCAGCACAAAGGCATCTATCCGGCCCACGAAATCCTCTATGTGGCTCTGATACCACCCGGTATCGCCGCTGGCGATATGCGTGTCCATCTCCTGCCAGCCAAGCTGCAACTGCTGGTAACGCTGTTTGACGTCCTCTGGCACATACCAGCGGTTTAGCTTCTGCAACGCAGGCGCGCTCAGCGTTTTCTGCCAGACCGCGCGGTGCTCTGCCAGTGACGGGCTGGCGCGCTGCATTTCGTAGCCCAGGCGGTAGCTCTGCATGCGCAGCGATCCGGCGATGTTAATCGCCTCGGCGTCGCGCTGGCTGCTGGCGAGTGTAACCAGCGCAATGGCGCTGATCAGAACGGACAAGACAATCATCGAAAAGAAAGCCCGAGCCAGGCTTCCCGATACGGGGCGTTTAACGGTCACTCATCAGCTTCCTGAATTAAATTGATCTGCCACAGGTTCACTGGAAATAGTTCGCCTTCCTGGGCATTTGAACATTGCGTCGCCATGCCACTGTGGGTAAATACGATAACAATATAAAGAATAAGGTTATTGAACCAAAAACAGGTGTTGTTATGAAACGTTTTATTATGGCCAACGCTCAACAGTGTATCGGTTGTCGCGCCTGCGAAGTTGCCTGTGTGATGGCGCACAACGGGGAGCAGCACGCGCTGAGCGAGCGCCATTTTCATCCCCGCATTACGGTCCTTACCTCTGGCTTGCGAAAAAGCCCAGTGACCTGCCACCACTGTGAAAATGCGCCCTGCGCGCAAAGCTGCCCGAACGGAGCCATCACGCAACACAGCGACAGCGTACAGGTCAATCAACAAAAATGCATTGGCTGTAAAGCCTGCGTGGTGGCCTGCCCGTTTGGCACGATGGACATGCTGATCACCCCGCTTGAAAACGACAGCGTAAAGGCCTCGGCGCACAAATGCGACCTCTGCCTGGAAAGGCCGCAAGGCCCGGCCTGCGTTGAAAACTGCCCGGCGGAGGTGCTTACGCTCGCCACCCCAGCCGTGCTGGATAAGCTGGTTAAACAGCGCCGACAGCGCAGCGCAAGGCTGGACGCGCTGCCGTGGCACAGCGAGGTGGTTCAGTCAGTCCCTCCGCAAACCAAACGGCAACAGATGCAAAATACCCCGGCGCGCGGTGAGCCGGATAAGCTCAGCCCCGACGCGCGCGCCGGCCATTTTAACGAGATCTACTTGCCGTTTCGCCCGGAACAGGCGCAGCGCGAAGCATCCCGGTGCCTGAAATGTGGCGACCACAGCATTTGCGAGTGGACCTGCCCGCTGCATAACCATATTCCGCAGTGGATTGAGCGGATCAGGGCGGGGGATATCATCGGTGCGGCTGAGCTTTCTCACCAGACTAACTGTTTACCGGAAATTACCGGCCGCGTCTGTCCACAGGATCGATTATGTGAAGGCGCCTGCACCCTGCGGGATGCGTCAGGGGCGGTAACCATCGGTAATATCGAACGATATATCTCGGATCGGGCGCTGGCGATGGGCTGGACGCCGGACGTCAGCCACGTTACACCGGTCGGTAAGCGCGTCGCCATCATTGGTGCCGGTCCGGCAGGGCTGGCCTGTGCCGACGTACTGGTGCGCAGCGGCATCGGTGTGACGGTCTACGATCGCCATCCGGAAATCGGCGGATTGCTGACCTTTGGTATTCCGGCCTTCAAGCTGGATAAATCCCTGTTAGCGCGGCGCAGAGAGATATTCAGTGCGATGGGCATCCGCTTCGAGCTGAACTGCGAGGTGGGAAAAGACGTGTCGATGGCCCAACTGCAAAACGACTACGATGCCCTGTTCATCGGCGTAGGGACCTATCGTTCCATGAAAGCAGGTATCCCTCATGAAGACGCGCCGGGCGTGTACGACGCGCTGCCGTTTTTAGTGGCAAATACGCGGAACGTGATGGGCCTTGACCCTGCTGCAGACGAGCCGTTTATTGACACGCAGGGGTTAAACGTGGTGGTGCTCGGCGGGGGCGATACGGCGATGGACTGCGTGCGCACCGCGCTGCGACATGGCGCGGCGAAAGTAACCTGCGCCTATCGGCGGGACGAGGCCAACATGCCGGGCTCAAAGAAAGAGGTTAAAAACGCGAAAGAAGAGGGCGCGGCGTTTGAATTTAATGTCCAGCCGGTTGAGCTCACGCTGGATACCGACGGGAAGGTCAAGGGTATCCGGATGCTGCGCACCCGTCTGGGCGAGCCGGATGCGCAGGGGCGGCGTCGTCCTGTCCCGGTGGCGGGCAGTGAGTTTGTCATGCCAGCGGATGCGGTGATCATGGCGTTTGGGTTTAATCCGCACGCCATGCCGTGGCTTCAGGCGCAGGGCGTTGAAACCGACGACTGGGGGCGCATCAGGGCCTCCGTGGAGAGCCGTTACCGCTACCAGACCTCGAATCCGCAGATTTTTGCTGGCGGTGATGCGGTACGTGGTGCGGATCTGGTGGTCACCGCGATGGCGGAAGGGCGCCATGCCGCGCAGGGGATCATGGACTGGCTTGGCGTGCCGCCGCGCAACATGCATTAACGCAGACGGGCGACAAAGCGGGCATCACGGCGTAGTATAAACAGACTCATTTTGCCGTGGAGCCCGTATGTCCCTGAACATTACCGTTATTAAAGACAAAATCCTTTCTGAAAATTACTTTGTCCTGCGTAACATCACTTACGATCTCACCCGTAAGAGCGGGGACGTCATTCGCCATAAACGCGAAGTCTACGACCGGGGCAATGGTGCAACCATTCTGCTGTATAACCGTGAAAAGCAAAGCGTGGTGCTGATCCGCCAGTTTCGCATCGCGACATGGGTCAATGGCAACGCGGACGGACGTCTGATTGAAACCTGTGCAGGTCTGCTGGACGACGATGAGCCGGAAGTGTGTATCCGCAAAGAAGCCATTGAAGAGACGGGCTTTGAGGTGGGGGCGGTGCAGAAAGTCTTTGAGCTGTTTATGTCCCCTGGCGGGGTTACCGAGCTGGTTCACTTCTTCATTGCGGAGTACACCGATGCCCAGCGCACGCACCGGGGCGGTGGCGTGGACGATGAAGACATTGAAGTGCTGGAAATGCCTTTCGCTCAGGCTGTCGACATGGTGAAAAGCGGCGAGATCCGCGACGGTAAAGCGGTGATCCTGTTGCAGTATCTGCAAACCAGCGGTTTGATGAATGCTGCGGCGGTAGCGTGATAAGTTGTATTTCAGATAAATCTATCCGATAAATCCGATTGAGCCAGCCCGCCCAGGGCACGAAGATACGCCCCAGATTGACCTATTCGTTTCCGGGGCTGTGCCGTTCATGCGCTACTGCGTTTTTCTTCTCTTCTTCATTTGCGTGCTTCCCGCGCCTTTGGTGTGGGCTGCGCCTGCGCAGCAGTCTTTTTCAGACTGGCAGGTGACCTGCAATAACCAGAATTTCTGCGTAGCGCGCAACACCGGCGAGCATCGCGGTCTGGTCATGACGCTGAGCCGCAGTGCGGGGGCAAAAACGGACGCCAGCCTGCGCATCGATCTCGGCGGTCTTTCGACGCCTCCGGTGAAAGAGCCTGACATTGCCCCGCGCCTGCTGCTCGACAATGTGCCGCTTCAGCTCACGTCGCAACACTGGCAGTTAACCCCCTGGCATCTTAAAACAGACGATACGGGCACCATCACCACGTTTCTGAAAACCATTCAGGAGGGGCAGGCGCTGACCCTGCGCGGGGGGAAGCAGACAATCTCTCTGGCCGGTCTGAAAGCGGCGCTGCTGTTTATTGATGCCCAGCAAAAACGCGTCGGAAGTGAAACGGCATGGATTAAAAAAGGAGATAGTCCACCGCTGAGCGTGCCGCCTGCGCCGGCATTAAAAAAGGTGGCAGTGGTGAACCCCACGCCAACGCCGCTGACGCATAACGAACTTAACGATCTGCTGGATTACGGTACCTGGCGCATGAACCACAGCCAGTGCTCCCTCGATCCGAACCGGCGTGAAGTGCGCGTGACCGCATTGACCGATGACAAAGCGCTGATGATCATCAGCTGTGAGGCGGGGGCGTACAACACCGTCGATCTGGCGTGGCTGGTGTCGCGTAAAAAACCGTTTGCTGCCAGAAGCGTGAGATTGCGCCTGCCGTTTACCCCTTCCAGCCAGAGTAGCGACATGGAGCTGATGAATGCCAGCTTCGATGAAAAGACGCGCGAGCTGACTACGCTGGCACTGGGACGCGGGATTGGCGACTGTGGGATCCAGACCCGCTGGCGTTTTAACGGCCAGCGCTTCCGCCTGGTGCGCTACGCGGAAGAGCCAAGCTGCGATAACTGGAATGGGCCAGATGCCTGGCCCACGCTGTGGATCACAAGGTAGGGCGCTGTCGCTTACCGGGCCTACGTTTTAGCGATTTGTAGGCCCGGTAAGGCGTAGCCGCCACCGGGCACGAAGACGGCACTACAGCACGCTCAGCGCCTTCTCCACCACGTTCTCAACGGTAAAGCCGAAGTACGGGAACAGCTTATCGGCCGGGGCGGATTCACCGTAACCCTTCATGCCGACAATCGCCCCTTTCAGACCCACATATTTGTACCAGTAGTCGGCAATGCCAGCTTCAACCGCCACGCGCGCCGCGACGTTTGAAGGCAGCACCGATTCGCGGTACGCCTCATCCTGGGCATCAAAGATATCCGTTGAAGGCAGGGAAACCACGCGCACCGCGTGACCCTCGGCGGTCAGTTTCTCGGCCGCTTTTACCGTGATTTCCACCTCTGAACCGGTGGCAATCAGGATCACGTCCGGCTTACCGCCGCTGTCTTTCAGGATGTACCCGCCGCGGGCGATATTTTTCACCTGCTCCGGCGTGCGCTCGATCTGCGCCAGGTTCTGGCGCGACAGGATCAGCGCTGTGGGTCCGTTATGGCGCTCTACGGCCAGCTTCCAGCCCACAGCCGCTTCAACCTGATCGCACGGACGCCAGGTACTGAAGTTTGGCGTCAGGCGCAGGCTCGCCAGCTGCTCTACCGCCTGGTGCGTCGGCCCATCTTCACCCAGTCCGATGGAGTCGTGGGTATACACCATGATTTGCCGCGCCTTCATCAGGGCCGCCATACGCGCCGCGTTACGGGCATATTCAACAAACATCAGGAAGGTGGCGGTGTACGGCACGAAGCCGCCATGGTGGGCGATACCGTTGGCAATGGCGGTCATCCCGAACTCGCGCACGCCGTAGTGGATATAGTTTCCGGCAATGTCTTCCTTCAGGGATTTAGAGCCAGACCAGATGGTGAGGTTACTTGGCGCCAGATCCGCCGAGCCGCCCAGCAGTTCGGGCAGGACAGGGCCAATCGCGTTCAGGGTGTTTTGTGACGCCTTACGGGTGGCAATTTTCGCCGGGTTAGATTGCAGGTTTTCAATCAGCGCCTGAGTTTTCTCTTCCCAGTCTTCCGGCAGGCCACCGCTCATGCGGCGGTTAAATTCGGCCGCCAGCTCTGGATACGCTTTTTTGTAGGCAGCAAACTTCTCGTTCCAGGCCTGCTGCGCTTTTTCACCTGTTTCGCGAGCATCCCAGGCCCTGTAGATCTCTTTTGGGATCTCAAAGGCCGGGTGTTTCCAGCCCAGTTTCTGGCGGGTCAGCGCCACTTCCTCTTCACCCAGCGCCGCGCCGTGCGCCTCTTCTTTACCCGCTTTGTTCGGCGAGCCGAAGCCGATGGTGGTGCGGCAGACGATCAGGGACGGTTTGTCCTTTACGCTCTGCGCTTCCTGAATCGCTTTTTTCACCGCCTCAGGATCGTGACCGTCGATCTCGTGAACCACGTGCCAGTGATAGGCTTCAAAGCGTTTCGCCGTGTCGTCGGTAAACCAGCCCTCGGTTTCCCCGTCAATGGAGATGCCGTTGTGATCGTAGAAGCCAATCAGCTTGCCCAGCCCCAGGGTGCCCGCCAGCGAGCAGACCTCGTGGGAGATCCCCTCCATCAGGCAGCCATCACCCATAAAGACATAGGTGTAGTGATCGACAATCTCGTGGTCGGGCTGGTTGAACTGCGCGGCCAGCGTACGCTCTGCAATCGCCAGGCCGACGGCATTCGCCAGCCCCTGGCCCAGCGGGCCGGTAGTGGTTTCAACACCCGGCGTATAGCCGATCTCCGGGTGGCCCGGCGTTTTGGAGTGCAGCTGGCGGAAGTTTTTTAACTCCTCAAGCGGCAGATCGTAACCGGAGAGGTGCAGCAGGCTGTAGAGCAGCATCGAGGCATGACCGTTGGAGAGAATAAAACGGTCGCGATCGTACCAGGTCGGATCGGTCGGGTTGTGCTTCAGGAAGTCGTTCCACAGCACTTCGGCAATATCAGCCATACCCATGGGGGCGCCAGGGTGGCCGGAATTGGCTTTTTGTACGGCATCCATGCTGAGGGCGCGAATGGCGTTGGCGAGCTCTTTACGGGACATAGTTCACTCCGTGGCAAGGTTAAAGTTTGGCGGCGAGAAGATCTTCGAGTTTGCGCTGGTCGACGGCGAACTGGCGGATGCCATCCGCCAGTTTTTCCACGGCCATTGGATCCTGATTGTGCTCCCAGCGGAATTCCGCTTCGGTCATGGGTTTCGGTTTGGGCAGAACGGTAGAGGTCGGTACCAGCTTGCGGATCACCGTCTCTTCACTCTCCTGAAGCTTTTTCAGCAGGTCAGGAGAGATGGTCAGACGGTCACAGCCCGCGAGCGCCAGGATCTGCTCGGTGCGGCGGAAGCTGGCCCCCATCACGATGGTCTCGTAGCGATGCTGCTTGTAATAATCGTAGATATTACGCACCGATTTTACGCCAGGATCTTCTTCCACCACGTACGGATCCATTGGCTGTTTCGCCTGATACCAGTCGTAGATACGCCCGACAAACGGTGAAATCAGGAACACGCCCGCTTCGGCGCAGGCACGCGCCTGGGCGAAGGAGAACAGTAGCGTCAGGTTGCAGTGGATCCCCTCTTTCTCCAGCACTTCCGCCGCGCGGATGCCTTCCCAGGTAGACGCAAGCTTGATCAGAATGCGTGACTTATCGATCCCCTGCTCCTGGTAGAGTTCCACTATGCGGCGGGCCTTGTTAATGCTTTTTTCCTGGTCGAACGAGAGGCGGGCGTCCACTTCGGTAGAGACGCGCCCCGGTATGCTTTTAAGAATTTCCGCACCGATATTGACCGCCAGCTTGTCGCTGGCTTCGGCGACCTGCTGTTCCTGCGTTTTCCCGCGCTGTTTGCCGTAGGCAAGGGCGTCATCAATCAGATGACTAAAGTGCGCAAGACCGGCCGCCTTGAGCAGCAGAGAGGGATTGGTGGTCGCGTCTTCCGGCTGGTAGTGACGAATCGACTCGATGTCGCCGCTGTCTGCAACCACGGTGGTAAATTGTTTGATGCCGTCTAGCTGGTTCATAATTACTCCTTGGAAATAAAAGAGTTAGTCGAGTGCGTTAGTTCACACTTCTGAGAAAATCATGATGGACTTAACAAAAAAGCATAGCAGACGGGGGAGGCATTGCTTTCTGAGACGGGTAACATGGCTGTTATAAATTGATAACAATTTTTATTCTGCAATGGTGAGAGTTTGGCAGCCTTCAAAGTTTAGGAGCCTGCCTGCGGCGATACTATGCGGCACACCAGGGTGTGCATAGGAACGTCGACATCACCCTTTTTGACCGAAACGTGAAAGGAATAACAAGATGGATGATCAGTTAAAACAAAGCGCTCTCGATTTTCACGAGTTTCCTGTTCCGGGTAAAATCCAGGTATCCCCGACCAAACCGCTGGCGACCCAGCGCGATCTGGCGCTGGCCTACTCGCCGGGCGTGGCTGCTCCGTGTCTGGAAATCGAAAAAGATCCGCTGGCAGCGTACAAATACACTGCGCGCGGCAACCTGGTGGCCGTTATCTCTAACGGTACGGCGGTGCTGGGGTTAGGGAACATCGGTGCGCTGGCTGGTAAGCCGGTGATGGAAGGGAAGGGCGTTCTGTTTAAGAAATTTGCCGGTATCGACGTCTTCGATATCGAAGTGGACGAACTGGATCCGGATAAATTCATCAACGTGGTGGCGGCGCTGGAGCCGACCTTCGGCGGCATCAACCTGGAAGACATCAAAGCGCCGGAATGTTTCTATATCGAGCAGAAGCTGCGCGAGCGTATGAACATTCCCGTGTTCCATGACGACCAGCACGGCACGGCGATTATCAGTACCGCCGCCATTCTGAACGGCCTGCGCGTGGTAGAGAAAAATCTCTCCGACGTGCGCATGGTGGTCTCCGGCGCAGGCGCCGCGGCCATCGCCTGTATGAACCTGCTGGTGGCGCTGGGCATGCAGAAGCACAATATTGTGGTCTGCGACTCCAAGGGCGTGATCTACAAAGACCGCGAGCCAAACATGGCGGAAACCAAGGCGGCCTATGCGGTGGAAGACGACGGCAAGCGCACGCTTGAAGACGTGATTGACGGTGCTGACATTTTCCTCGGCTGTTCAGGCCCGAAAGTGCTGACCCAGGAGATGGTGCAGAAGATGGCGCGCGCGCCAATGATCCTGGCCCTGGCGAACCCGGAGCCGGAAATTCTGCCGCCGCTGGCGAAGGCGGTGCGTGAAGACGCTATCATCTGCACCGGACGTTCGGACTACCCGAACCAGGTGAACAACGTGCTCTGCTTCCCGTTCATCTTCCGCGGGGCGCTGGACGTCGGCGCCACGGCGATCAACGAAGAGATGAAGCTGGCCGCCGTTCATGCTATCGCAGAGCTGGCGCACGCCGAGCAGAGCGAAGTGGTGGCCTCCGCCTACGGCGATCAGGATCTGAGCTTCGGCCCCGACTACATCATCCCTAAACCATTTGACCCGCGTCTGATCGTGAAGATCGCGCCAGCGGTGGCCAAAGCGGCGATGGACTCCGGCGTGGCGACACGGCCGATTGAAGATTTCGATGCCTACGTCGATAAACTCACCGAGTTCGTTTACAAAACCAACCTGTTTATGAAGCCGATCTTCTCCCAGGCGCGCGCCGACGCGAAGCGCGTGGTGCTGGCGGAAGGGGAAGAGGCGCGCGTGCTGCATGCCACGCAGGAGCTGATCACCTTAGGGCTGGCGAAACCGATCCTGATTGGTCGTCCGAGCGTGATCGAGATGCGTATTCAGAAGCTCGGCCTGCAAATAAAGCCGGGCGTGGACTTTGAGATCGTTAACAACGAATCCGATCCGCGCTTCAAAGAGTACTGGAACGAATACTATTCGATCATGAAGCGTCGCGGGATCACCCAGGAGCAGGCGCAGCGGGCGGTGATCAGCAACACCACGGTGATCGGCGCGATCATGGTTCATCGCGGTGAGGCGGATGCGCTGATCTGCGGCACCATCGGCGAGTACCATGAGCATTTCAGCGTGGTACAGGAGATCTTCGGCTATCGCGAGGGCGTCCATACTGCCGGCGCAATGAACGCGCTGCTGCTGCCAAGCGGTAACACCTTTATCGCCGATACCTACGTCAACGACGATCCCTCCCCGGACGAACTGGCGGAAATCACCGTTATGGCGGCGGAAACCGTGCGCCGCTTTGGTATCGAGCCGAAAGTGGCGCTGCTGTCGCACTCAAACTTCGGGTCATCCAAATCCGCGGCGGCGTGCAAAATGCGCCAGACGCTGGACCTGGTGCGCGAGCGTGCGCCGGAGCTGATGATCGACGGCGAGATGCACGGCGACGCCGCGCTGGTGGAGAGTATTCGTAATGAACGTATGCCGGACAGTCCGCTGAAAGGCTCGGCGAACGTGCTGATTATGCCGAACGTTGAAGCGGCGCGTATTAGCTATAACCTGCTGCGCGTGTCGAGTTCTGAAGGTGTGACCGTCGGGCCGGTACTGATGGGGGTGTCAAAACCGGTACATGTGTTAACGCCGATTGCCTCCGTGCGTCGTATCGTCAACATGGTGGCGCTGGCGGTGGTTGAGGCGCAGACGCAGCCGCTGTAATTTATTGCCCTCGCCCCTCACCCTAACCCTCTCCCCATAGGGGAGAGGGGACTGCTCTGAGCCGTCTTTTCACCCTCGCCCCTTTGGGGAGAGGGCCGGGGTGAGGGGTAAGGGTTAAACCCAGTCCCGAACCTTAATAAACTCACTCAAGGCAGCCTCCGGGCTGCCTTCTTTTGGCGCGTAGCTGTATTCCCAGCGCACCAGCGGCGGCATCGACATCAGAATGGACTCCGTGCGCCCGCCGGTTTGCAGGCCAAACAGCGTCCCGCGATCCCACACCAGATTAAACTCCACATAGCGCCCGCGACGGTAGAGCTGGAACTCACGCTCGCGCACGCCGTAGTCGGTGTCTTTGCGGCGTTCGACAATCGGAAGATAGGCGTCGGTAAAGCCTTCACCCACCGCGCGCATAAAGCTGAACGCGGTATCAAAATCCGGCGTGTTGAGATCGTCAAAGAACAGCCCGCCGATGCCGCGCTGCTCGTCGCGATGCTTCAGATAGAAATAATCATCGCACCACTTTTTGTATTTCGGGTAAACGTCTTCGCCAAACGGCAGGCAGAGGTCGCGCGCGGTGGTGTGCCAGTGCACGGCGTCCTCTTTAAAGCCATAGTAAGGCGTTAAGTCGAAACCGCCGCCAAACCACCAGACCGGATCGGCTCCCGGTTTTTCCGCGATGAAAAAGCGCACGTTGGCGTGGCTGGTTGGCACAAACGGGTTATGCGGATGCACCACCAGCGATACGCCCATCGCCTCGAAGCTGCGGCCCGCCAGTTCAGGCCGATGCGCCGTGGCGGACGCTGGCATTGCATCACCGTGGACGTGGGAGAAGTTGACCCCGGCCTGTTCAAAAATACCGCCGTTACGCAGCACGCGGCTGCGCCCGCCGCCGCCCGCTTCGCGCTGCCAGGTGTCTTCCTGGAATTCACCGCCGTCTGCGGCGGTCAGTTTCTGGCAAATCGCGTCCTGGAGCTGCATCAGGAAAGTTTTGACCAGCTGTGCATTCGGTTTCATCAACGTTTCCTGGAGTGCGCTTTTTGATTATCGAACCAGTTGAAATAACTGATGACCCCGGAGGCGATGGCGTTCGCGATCTTCTGACGAAACGCCTTAGTGCCGAGTAAACGCTCTTCTTCCGGGTTGGTAATGAACGAGGTTTCCACCAGCACGGACGGAATAGACGGTGACTTCAGCACCACAAACGCGGCCTGCTCGGTGCTTTTACTGTGCAGACGGTGCACGGGCTTAATCCGTTTGAGGATATGCGAGCCGAGCGTCAGGCTGTTTTTGATGGTATCGGTCTGCACGAGATCGAACAGAACCTGCTGCAACAGATGGTCTTTGTCGGTGGCTTTTTTCCCGGCCACTTCATCCGCCCGGTTTTCGCGATCGGAGAGGTATTTCGCCATGGCGCTACTGGCGCCACGGTTGGAGAGCGCAAATACCGAGGCGCCTGCGGCGGAAGGGTTTGTGAAGCCATCCGCGTGAATGGACATAAACAGGTCTGCGCCGTGCTTGTGGGCAATCTCCACGCGATCGTACAGCGGGATAAACGTGTCGCCTGTGCGCGTCAGGCGGGCGTCAATACCGTTGCTGCGTAAAATTGCGCGTACATTTTTTGCAATTGCCAGCACGACGTGTTTTTCTTTCGACCCGTTTCGGCCAATGGCGCCGGTGTCGATCCCGCCGTGGCCCGGATCGAGCATGACCAGACGCTTTGCGCCAGCTTTTTTGGTTTTCGGCTTGCTGTGTCCGTTACTGGTTTTAAGCGTGCTCTCTTCTTTTGCCTGAGCCTGCTTTGCGATACCCGATAACGTTAAGGCCGCCAGCCCCGCTTTGAGAACCTGACGACGCGATGTGAGTGCTTTTAATGGTTTGAATGTGCTCATGCGGCCTGAATTGTAAAAATTGGGGTCCTGGTGTTATATCGTATCGTGTTTCCCGTTACGACAGTCCTTATTGAGAATTGTTTTACTTTTCATTTCAATACGTGACAAAGTGACATTATGCCAAATTTTGGCGAGTTTTTCCCCGGTTATTGGCTAAACGCCCTGTTCACGCCATAATCACTGTTTTTAAACCCGAAAAGGCGGTTAATACCATGGAGATACGCGTTTTTCGCCAGGAAGATTTCGAAGAGGTGATCACCCTTTGGGAGCGCTGCGATCTGCTGCGTCCGTGGAACGATCCGGAAATGGACATCGAACGGAAGGTGAATCACGACGTCAGTCTTTTTCTGGTCGCTGAGGTCAACGGCGAAGTGGTCGGGACGGTGATGGGTGGGTACGACGGCCACCGCGGCTCGGCCTACTATCTGGGCGTGCACCCGGAATATCGCGCGCGCGGCATCGCCAACGCGTTGCTTAACCGTCTGGAAAAGAAACTGATCGCCCGTGGCTGCCCGAAAATCCAGATTATGGTCCGGGAAGATAACGACGTGGTGCTGGGCATGTATGAACGTCTGGGCTACGAGCACGCGGATGTACTGACGCTGGGTAAGCGCCTGATCGAAGATGAAGAGTACTGAGTTCCACCCTGGCGACTACGACGTTCACGGTCGTCTGCGTCTGCCTTTTTTGTTCTGGTGCGTTCTGCTGTTGCAGGCCCGCACCTGGGTGCTGTTCGTGATGGCTGGCGCGTCGCGCGGGCAGGGCGATACGTTACTGAATCTCTTTTATCCCGATCACGATGCGTTCTGGCTGGGGTTACTGCCGGGCGTACCGGCGGTCCTGGCGTTTCTGTGCAGCGGACGGCGGCAAGCCATTCCGCGCTTCTGGCGCGCGCTTCGCTGGCTGTTAATCCTGGCGCAGTTTGTGCTTCTGGTCTGGCAACCCTTGCTCTGGCTGTACGGCGAGCCGCTTTCGGGTATCGGGACTGCACTGGTGGTGGCGGATATCGTCGCGCTGCTGTGGCTGGTCACGAATCACCGTTTACGCGCCTGTTTTACGCAAGAGCCAGATTAAAACGGCACTTTTTGCCGATACTGCACTCCAACAAGCGTTGATTTACTACGTAAGGACGTCTCAATGAAATCGCTGCGTTTACTTTTATGCGCTCTCCCGCTGGCGTTAACCGGCTGTTCCACGCTCTCATCCATCAACTGGTCTGCGGCCTATCCGTGGAACTGGTTTGGCTCCTCAATGGAAGTGACCGAGCAGGGCGTGGGCAAAATCACCGCCTCGACGGCGCTGGATCAGGATGCCATTCAGGATGCCATCGGCAGTGATTATCGCCTGCGCAGCGGCATGAAAACCGAGAACGGCAACATCGTGCGCTATTTCGAAGCGTTGAAAGATGACAAGGTGGCAATGGTCATCAACGGCGATAAAGGTACGGTCAACCGCATTGCGGTGATGGATGAAGAGATCCCGACCTCAGGTGGCGTGAAGGTGGGAACGCCGTTTGGCGAACTCTATCAGAAAGCGTTTGGCCACTGCGCCAGTGTGCCATCGGAGGAGAGCGTGGCGGTCGAGTGTAAGGCCGACGGCAGCCAGCATATTAGCTATGTGTTCAGCGGCACCTGGAACGGTCCGGAAGGGTTAATGCCGTCTGACGACACCCTGAAAAAGTGGAAAGTGAGCAAAATTATCTGGAAGCAGTAATTTGCGCCTGAGCAAGCCGCCTCGCTGAAATCCAGGTATAATAGCCGCCATCAATGCCACGCTGTCGTGGCATCTTTATTTCAGGAGGAGCGATGTCTCAGGTTCAGAGTGGCATTTTGCCAGAACATTGCCGGGCGGCGATTTGGATTGAAGCCAACGTCAAAGGGGACGTGGATGCCCTGCGCGCGGCCAGCAAAGTTTTCGTTGATAAACTGGCCACCTTCCAGGCCAAATTCCCCGAAGCCCATCTGGGCGCGGTGGTTGCCTTTGGCAGCACCGTCTGGCGTCATCTGAGCGGCGGCGAAGGCGCAGAAGAGCTGAAAGACTTTATTCCTTATGGCAAAGGTCTTGCGCCCGCCACCCAGTATGACGTTCTGATCCATATCCTCTCCCTGCGTCACGACGTGAACTTTTCTGTCGCTCAGGCTGCGATTGAGGCCTTTGGTGACAGTATCGACGTGCAGGAAGAGATCCACGGTTTCCGCTGGGTGGAAGAGCGCGATTTGAGCGGCTTCGTCGACGGCACCGAAAACCCGGCCGGGGAAGAGACGCGTCGCGAGGTGGCTGTAATCCAGGATGGCGTGGACGCGGGCGGCAGCTATGTGTTCGTCCAGCGCTGGGAGCATAACCTCAGGCAGCTTAACCGCATGAGCGTGCATGACCAGGAGATGATGATTGGCCGTACCAAAGATGCCAATGAAGAGATTGACGGCGATGCGCGTCCGGTCACTTCCCACCTGTCCCGCGTTGACCTTAAAGAAGACGGTAAGGGGCTGAAGATTGTTCGCCAGAGCCTGCCGTACGGCACCGCGAGCGGTACGCACGGCCTGTACTTCTGCGCTTACTGCGCACGCCTCTACAACATCGAACAGCAGCTGCTGAGCATGTTTGGCGATACCGACGGTAAGCGTGACGCGATGCTGCGCTTCACCCGCCCGGTGACCGGCGGCTACTACTTTGCGCCGTCCGTTGAGCGCCTGCTGGCGTTGTAAATCGCTCTCCATTCGTAGGCCGGGCAAGCGTGAGCACCACCCGGCAATTTCTCCCGCACCTCTTATTCCCTTTTCTGCTTCTAAATCACCAAACGGTATATAAAACCGTTACTCCTTTAGACTCCGTTATAAATATTATGACTATAAGATAGTCATCACATTTATAAGGGTGCGCAATGGCCGTTACTGTACTGAAAAAAGGATCGCTGGCACTGGCAGGTTTACTGCTGGTGGCGCAGGCGCAGGCAACCGAGTTGCTGAACAGTTCTTATGATGTTTCGCGCGAGCTGTTTGCCGCCCTTAATCCCGCATTTGAACAGCAGTGGGCGAAAGAGAACAACGGCGACAAGCTGACCATCAAGCAGTCGCACGCTGGCTCATCTAAGCAGGCGCTGGCCATTTTGCAGGGGCTGAAAGCGGACGTGGTGACCTACAACCAGGTCACGGACGTGCAGATCCTGCACGACAAAGGCAAACTGATCCCGGCGAACTGGCAAAGCCGCCTGCCGAACAACAGTTCGCCATTTTACTCCACCATGGGCTTCCTGGTGCGCAAGGGCAACCCGAAGAACATCCACGACTGGAACGACCTGGTGCGTTCAGACGTAAAGCTGATCTTCCCGAATCCGAAAACCTCCGGCAACGCACGTTACACCTATCTGGCGGCGTGGGGCGCGGCGGACAAAGCTGACGGTAACGATAAAGCGAAAACCGAACAGTTTATGACCCAGTTCCTGAAAAACGTCGAGGTGTTTGATACCGGCGGTCGTGGCGCAACCACTACCTTCGCCGAGCGCGGGCTGGGCGACGTGCTGATCAGCTTTGAATCCGAAGTGAACAATATTCGTAAACAGTACGAAGCGCAGGGCTTCGAAGTGGTTATCCCGAAAACGAACATTCTGGCCGAGTTCCCGGTGGCGTGGGTGGATAAAAACGTTAAGGCTAACGGCACAGAAAAGGCGGCGAAAGCCTACCTGAACTATCTGTACAGCCCGCAGGCGCAGACCGTTATCACCGACTACTACTACCGTGTCAACAACCCGGACGTGATGAGCAAGCTGAAAGACAAATTCCCGCAGACCGAGCTGTTCCGCGTGGAAGATCATTTTGGCGCCTGGCCTGAGGTCATGAAAACGCATTTTGTCAGCGGCGGTGAGTTGGACAAACTGCTGGCAGCGGGGCGTAAGTAATGTTTGCAGTGTCCTCCAGACGTGTGCTGCCGGGCTTTACCTTAAGCCTCGGGACCAGCCTGCTGTTCGTCTGTCTGATTTTGTTATTACCGCTCAGTGCGCTGGTGATGCAGCTCGCTGAGATGAGCTGGTCCCAGTACTGGGAAGTGATTACTAACCCGCAGGTGGTGGCGGCCTACAAGGTCACCCTGCTGTCTGCGTTCGTGGCCTCGATTTTTAACGGCGTGTTTGGCCTGCTGATGGCGTGGATCTTAACTCGCTATCGCTTCCCTGGCCGCACCCTGCTCGACGCGCTGATGGATCTGCCGTTTGCCCTGCCGACGGCGGTTGCCGGTTTGACGCTGGCGTCGCTCTTCTCCGTGAACGGGTTTTACGGTGAGTGGCTGGCGAAGTTTGATATCAAAGTGACCTATACCTGGCTCGGTATCGCGGTGGCCATGGCCTTTACCAGCATCCCGTTTGTGGTACGTACCGTGCAGCCGGTGCTGGAAGAGTTAGGACCCGAATACGAAGAGGCCGCAGAAACGCTCGGCGCCACGCGCTGGCAGAGTTTTCGCAAGGTCGTGCTGCCGGAACTCTCTCCGGCGTTGCTGGCGGGTATCGCGCTCTCCTTTACCCGCAGCCTCGGTGAATTTGGCGCGGTCATTTTTATCGCCGGGAACATCGCGTGGAAAACCGAAGTGACCTCGCTGATGATTTTTGTCCGTTTGCAGGAGTTTGATTATCCGGCCGCGAGTGCGATTGCCTCGGTGATCCTTGCCGCGTCGCTGCTACTGCTGTTCTCGATTAACACTCTGCAAAGTCGCTTTGGTCGACGTGTGGTAGGTCACTGATGGCGGAAGTTACGCAATTGAAGCGCTATGACGCGCCCCGCATCAACTGGGGCAAATGGTTTCTGATTGGTACCGGCGTGCTGGTCTCCGCATTCATTCTCGTCGTGCCGATGGTGTACATCTTCGTTCAGGCCTTCAGCAAAGGGATTATGCCCGCGCTGCAAAACCTGGCCGATCCGGACATGCTCCACGCCATCTGGCTGACGGTCATGATTGCCCTGATCACCGTCCCGGTGAATCTGGTGTTTGGCGTATTGCTGGCCTGGCTGGTAACGCGCTTTAACTTCCCGGGGCGTCAGCTGCTGCTGACCCTGCTGGATATCCCGTTTGCGGTGTCACCGGTGGTGGCGGGTCTGGTTTATCTGCTCTTCTACGGTTCCAATGGCCCGCTGGGCGGCTGGCTGGATGAACACGACCTGCAGATCATGTTCGCCTGGCCGGGGATGGTGCTGGTGACCGTCTTTGTCACCTGTCCGTTCGTGGTACGCGAGCTGGTGCCGGTGATGCTCAGCCAGGGCAGCCATGAAGATGAAGCCGCGGTGCTGCTCGGCGCTTCCGGCTGGCAGATGTTCCGCCGCGTCACGCTGCCGAATATCCGCTGGGCACTGCTTTACGGCGTGGTGCTGACCAACGCCCGTGCGATCGGTGAGTTTGGCGCGGTGTCGGTGGTATCCGGCTCGATTCGCGGCGAAACCCTGTCGCTGCCGTTACAGATTGAATTACTGGAACAGGACTACAACACCGTCGGTTCCTTTACTGCCGCAGCGTTGCTGACGCTGATGGCGATTTTGACCCTGTTTTTGAAGAGTGTGGTGCAGTGGCGTTTAGAGAATCAGGAAAAACGTCAGCATCAGGAGGGAAATCATGAGCATTGAGATTGCCAATATTAAGAAGTCTTTTGGTCGCACCCAGGTGCTGAATGATATCTCGCTGGATATCCCTTCCGGACAAATGGTGGCGCTGCTGGGGCCGTCTGGCTCCGGTAAAACCACGCTGCTGCGTATTATCGCCGGGCTTGAGCACCAGACCAGCGGACATATCCGCTTCCACGGTACGGACGTAAGCCGTTTGCATGCCCGCGACCGTAAAGTGGGTTTTGTATTCCAGCACTACGCCCTGTTCCGCCACATGACGGTATTCGACAACATCGCGTTTGGTTTGACCGTACTGCCGCGTCGTGAGCGTCCGAATGCGGCCGCCATCAAAGCGAAAGTGACCAAACTGCTGGAGATGGTGCAGCTGGCTCATCTGGCGGACCGCTTCCCGGCACAGCTTTCTGGCGGGCAGAAACAGCGCGTGGCGCTGGCGCGTGCGTTAGCCGTGGAACCGCAAATCCTGCTGCTGGACGAACCGTTTGGCGCGCTGGATGCGCAGGTGCGTAAAGAGCTCCGCCGCTGGCTGCGTCAGCTTCATGAGGAACTCCAGTTCACCAGCGTATTCGTGACCCACGATCAGGAAGAGGCGATGGAAGTAGCCGACCGCGTGGTGGTGATGAGTCAGGGCAACATTGAGCAGGTTGACGAGCCAGAGCAACTCTGGCGTGAACCGGCGACCCGCTTTGTGCTGGAGTTTATGGGGGAAGTAAACCGCCTTCAGGGTACTATTCGCGGCGGTCAGTTCCACGTTGGCGCGCACCGCTGGCCGCTGGGGTATACCTCCGCGCACCAGGGACCGGTGGATCTGTTCCTGCGCCCGTGGGAAGTGGACGTCAGCCGCCGTACCAGCCTGGACTCACCGCTTCCGGTGCAGGTGCTGGAAGCTAGCCCTAAAGGTCACTACACCCAATTAGTGGTACAGCCCCTGGGCTGGTACACCGAGCCGCTGACCGTGGTTATGCGTGACGACGAGCCGCCGCACCGGGGGGAACGCTTGTTTGTGGGGCTGCAACACGCGCGCATTTATCATGGCAACGAGCGCATCGAGACGCGCGAGGATATTGCTCTGGCGGAGTCAGCCTGATAGGTTATTGAGTATGTTTTTCGCCCGGTGGCGTGATGCTTACCGGGCTTTTTATTGAGTAAAAATCGTGAATACACTCGAACACACCATCGGCAACACCCCTCTGGTCAAACTTCAGCGCATGGGGTGTGACAACGGCAGCGAAATCTGGGTCAAACTTGAAGGCAATAACCCGGCGGGGTCGGTGAAAGACCGGGCGGCGCTGTCGATGATTGTTCAGGCCGAAAAGCGCGGCGAAATAAAGCCCGGCGACGTGCTGATCGAAGCCACCAGCGGTAACACCGGTATCGCACTGGCGATGATAGCCGCCCTGAAAGGCTATCGTATGACGCTGCTGATGCCGGATAACATGAGCCAGGAGCGCCGTGCCGCCATGCGTGCCTACGGGGCCGAGCTGATTCTGGTGAGCAAAGAGCAGGGTATGGAAGGGGCGCGAGATTTAGCGTTAGCGATGGCGGAGCGCGGGGAAGGCAAGCTGCTCGACCAGTTTAATAACCCGGACAACCCGTACGCGCACTACACCACCACCGGCCCGGAAATCTGGCAGCAAACCGGCGGGCGCATCACCCACTTTGTCTCCAGCATGGGGACCACGGGCACGATCACCGGTGTGTCACGTTTTCTGCGCGAGCAGGAGCAGCCGGTGACGATTGTCGGCCTCCAGCCGGAAGAGGGAAGCAGTATTCCGGGCATTCGCCGCTGGCCCGCGGAGTATATGCCGGGCATCTTTAATGCGCAGCTTGTGGACCAGGTGCTGGATATTCATCAGCGCGAGGCGGAAAATACCATGCGTGAGCTGGCCGTGCGTGAAGGCATCTTCTGCGGCGTCAGTTCGGGTGGCGCGGTAGCGGGGGCGATTCGGGTGGCTAAGGCAAACCCGGGTGCAGTAGTGGTAGCGATTATTTGCGATCGCGGCGATCGCTACCTGTCGACCGGCGTCTTTGGTGAAGAGAGTTATTCGCAGGGGGCGGGGATTTAAGCGTCATGGAGATGATTTTATTCCGGGATAACACCCGGGCGCAGCAAACCGATATTGTCGCCGTTCAGTCGCAGGTGGTGTACGGCAGTGTGGGAAACAGCATCGCGGTGCCAAATATTCGCACCCATCGACTGAACGTTACCGCCGTGCCGACGGTGCTGTTCAGCAATACGCCGCACTACGACACCTTCTACGGCGGGGTGATCCCGGACGAGTGGTTCAGCGGCTACCTGAAGGCGCTGGAAGAGCGCGAGATCCTGCGCGAGCTAAAAGCGGTCACTACCGGCTATATGGGCAGCGCCAGCCAGATCGTGCTGCTGGCGCAGTGGCTGAAGGCGATCAAAGTGCAACATCCCGATCTGCTGGTGCTGGTCGACCCGGTAATCGGAGACATCGACAGCGGGATGTACGTGAAGCCGGATATTCCTGAAGCCTACCGTGAGCACCTGCTCCCGCTGGCCCAGGGCATTACGCCCAACGTGTTTGAGCTGGAAGTGCTGAGCGGCAAACCGTGCCGTACGCCGGAGAGCGCCATTGCCGCCGCGCAGGGGCTGCTGTCTGACACGCTTAAATGGGTGGCGATCACCAGCGCGCCAGTGGCTGACGATCCGCAAAATATCCACGTCGTGCTGGTGAGCGAGGAGGGCGTTACCGTAAGCGCACACCCGCGCGTTGAGACGGACCTGAAAGGGACGGGGGATCTGTTCTGTTCGGAGCTGGTGAGCGGTATCGTCGGCGGTAAAACCGTGGCCGACGCCATTCGCATGGCGGGCGACAGGGTGACTGACGTGATGATCTATACGCAGTCGAAAGGCTACGACGAGCTTATTCTGCCTGCATAAACAAAAATGGCGCCCGAAGGCGCCATTTTACCGTGCGGCAAGAATTACTTCTTGATGCGGATAACCGGGGTTTCACCCACGGTAACGCTGCCAGACAGTTTGATCAGCTCTTTGATTTCGTCCATGTTGGAGATAACAACCGGAGTCAGGGTAGACTTCGCTTTTTCTTCCAGCAGTGGCAGATCGAATTCAATTACAGGGTCGCCAACTTTAACACGCTGGCCTTCTTCCGCGATACGTTTGAAGCCTTCGCCTTTCAGTTCAACGGTGTCGATACCGAAGTGAACGAACAGTTCGATACCGCTATCGGATTCGATAGAGAACGCATGGTTGGTTTCAAAAATCTTACCAATGGTACCGTCAACTGGAGCAACCATTTTGTTGCCAGTTGGTTTGATAGCAATGCCATCACCAACGATTTTCTCAGCAAACACTACATCCGGCACGTCTTCGATATTGACGATCTCGCCGGAGAGCGGAGCAACAATCTCAATAGTTCCGGAGTCGCTATTGCTTTTGTCACCGAACAGTTTACTAAATAAACCCATTAGACTTATCTCCTAAGCAGTAATTTGGGCCGCATCTCGTGGATTAGCAGATTGTTTTTTCTTCAATGAACTTGTTAACCAGCGTCATTAACTCGTCCGTTGTCGGTTGAGCAAGAGCCTGCTCTGCTAATACCTTCGCATCTTCGAAGTTCGTGTTACGGATAATCTTCTTGATGCGCGGGATGGAAATGGCGCTCATAGAGAATTCGTCCAGACCCATACCCAGCAACAGAAGTGTAGCACGTTCGTCGCCTGCAAGCTCACCACACATGCCAGTCCATTTACCTTCTGCATGAGAAGCATCAATAACTTGCTTGATCAAATTCAGTACAGACGGCGACATTGGCTGGTAGAGATGTGAAATCATATCATTACCACGGTCAACTGCCAGGGTGTACTGCGTTAAATCATTGGTACCGATACTAAAGAAATCAACTTCTTTGGCTAAATGACGTGCAATGGTCGCGGCTGCCGGTGTTTCCACCATCACGCCGATCTCGATTGACTCGTCAAATGCTTTACCTTCGTCACGCAGTTCCTGCTTGTAGATTTCAATCTCTTTCTTCAGTGCACGCACTTCTTCAACAGAGATGATCATCGGGAACATGATGCGCAGCTTACCGAAAGCGGATGCACGCAGGATAGCGCGAACCTGGTCACGCAGGATCTCTTTGCGATCCATGGCGATACGTACGGCACGCCAGCCCAGGAACGGGTTCTCTTCTTTCGGGAAGTTCATGTACGGCAGCTCTTTGTCGCCACCGATATCCATGGTGCGGACGATAACGGCCTGCGAGCCGCACGCTTCCGCAACCGCTTTGTACGCTGCAAACTGCTCTTCTTCCGTTGGCAGGGCGTCGCGGTCCATGAACAGGAATTCAGTACGATACAGACCTACACCTTCCGCACCGTTGCGCTCAGCGCCGTCAACGTCACGTACGGTACCGATGTTAGCGCACACTTCAACCTGATGGCCGTCCAGCGTGATGGCTGGCAGATCTTTCAGTTTAGCGAGTTCCGCTTTCTCGGTAGCAACCTGCTCCTGAACGGAACGCAGCTGCTCGATCACATCGTTAGTTGGGTTGACGTAAACCACGTTGTTTACGGCATCCAGAATCAGATAGTCGTCGTTTTTCACCTGCGAGGTGACGCTACCGGTACCCACGATGGCTGGCAGCTCCAGAGAACGCGCCATGATAGAGGTGTGGGAGGTACGTCCACCTGCATCAGTAATGAAACCCAGCACCTTGTTCAGGTTCAGCTGTGCGGTTTCAGACGGGGTCAGGTCAGCGGCAACCAGGATGACTTCGTCCTGAATCGCGCTCAGATCGATGATGGCCAGACCCAGGATGTTGCGCAGCAGGCGCTTACCGATGTCACGTACGTCAGCCGCACGCTCTTTCAGGTATTCATCGTCCAGTTCTTCCAGGGCAGTTGCCTGACCTTCGATAACTTCATGCGCAGCCGCGTCGGCCGTCATGCCTTTATCTTTAATCAGGGCTATGATTTCCTGCTCCAGCTCCTCATCTTCGAGCAGCATAATGTGCCCTTCGAAGATGGCTTCTTTTTCTTCACCGAAAGTTTCGCCAGCTTTAGTTTTAATCGCTTCCAGTTGCGCAGATGCCTTGGCACGACCGCTCAGAAAACGTTCAACTTCCTGATCAACCTTGTCGGCAGAAATTTTTTTCCGGTCAATGACGATTTCGTCTTCTTTCAGCAGCAATGCTTTGCCGAAAGCGATACCCGGGGATGCTAAAATGCCTGAAATCATAACCCTACCTTACTTGTGACTGATATTGAAAAGAACCCGGTAAACTTACTCGAGTTCAGCCATCAGCTTAACCAGATGCTCAACTGCTTTCTGCTCGTCTTCACCTTCAGCGGAGATGGTAACAACGGTACCCTGAGTCAGACCCAGAGTTTGCAGCTTGAACAGGCTTTTTGCGCTAGCGCTTTTGCCGTTGGAAGTCACAGTGATTTCAGAAGTGAAGCCTTTCGCTTCTTTAACAAACTGAGCAGCAGGGCGGGTGTGCAGACCGTTCGGAGCGGTAATGGTAACTTCTTGCTGGAACATTGTATTTCCCCAACTTATAGGTTTAGTGTTGTGGAACTAAAGTCTAGCCTGGCGACTTAACTTTAGCCTGTATAGTTAGCGCTGACGTTTCAATCGTCATTAAACATTATGCAGTGAAAGCAAGACTTGAACCAAATCATAAAATCGATTCAGCAGCGCTATTTCGTTCACCGATTAATTTCGCGCATCAAAATAATTGCTGGTTTAAATACCAGACCCAACGGGGTGAAGCAATGCCAGGAGGGGTAAAACTTTGAAGCAGGCCACAAAAAAGCACCTGAAAAGGTGCTTTTTTACGCGTTTTTAACATACTGGCATCACTGTTGCAGTTCTTTCTCTGTGAACAGATCGGCAAACAGTGCTGTGCTTAAGTAACGCTCACCCGAAGACGGTAGGATAACCACAATATTCTTGTTGGTAAAGGTTTCGTCTTCCAGCAGTTTGAGAGCTGCAGCAACCGCCGCACCGGAAGAGATACCCGCCAGAATGCCTTCCTCGTCCATCAGGCGACGCGCCGTGGAGATGGCTTCTTCATTGGTGATGGCGACCACTTTATCGATCAGCTTCAGATCGAGGTTGCCTGGAATGAAGCCAGCGCCGATACCCTGTATTTTGTGCGGACCTGGTTTGATCTCTTCGCCTGCCAGCGCCTGAGCGATAACCGGAGAGTCGGTTGGCTCAACGGCAACGGTAATCAGATCTTTTTTACCTTTCGTGCCTTTAATATAGCGAGACACCCCGGTCAGCGTACCGCCGGTGCCTACGCCGGAGATAAACACATCAACCTGACCGTCGGTATCTTCCCAGATTTCCGGGCCGGTGGTTTTCTCATGAATTTCCGGGTTGGCCGGGTTGCTGAACTGCTGGAGCAGCAGATACTTTGCAGGATCGCTGGCGACGATTTCTTCGGCCTTCTGAATCGCGCCCTTCATGCCTTTCGCGCCTTCCGTGAGGACCAGATTCGCACCCAACGCTTTCAGCAGCTTACGGCGCTCAATACTCATGGTTTCAGGCATAGTCAGCGTCAGCTTATAGCCGCGCGCCGCCGCAACATAGGCCAGGGCGATACCGGTATTGCCGCTGGTGGGTTCAACCAGCTCAACGCCAGGTTTCAGCACGCCACGCTTTTCAGCATCCCAAATCATATTCGCACCGATACGGCATTTAACGCTGAAGCTTGGGTTACGAGATTCCACCTTCGCCAGAATGCGTCCATTACCGATACGGTTCAGTCGAACCAGGGGCGTATGACCGATAGTCAGCGAGTTGTCTTCATAAATCTTACTCATGGCCTGTCCTTAACTGTATGAAATTGGGATACCGACCCAGCATACCTGTTGAACAGGTATGGGGAAGTAAGGAAATCGCATATCTATATGCTGCAAGGAAATAATGGGGATCAGTATGGAATAAGGGGCGGCATAAGCCACCCCTCTTTTACACATTTTTGCATTACTTCCATAACGCGTGCTTAGCACGGTAGCAGTCCACCCACATCGCCGTCGCGCCGCAAACGGCAACGGGCATGATGAACAGATTCAGGAAAGGGATCATGGTGAACAGGCTGGTAAGGGCACCAAACTGCATATTGGCAACCTTCTGAGTGCGCAGGGCAGTGCGCATCTCTTTAAACGGCACTTTGTGGTTATCGAACGGATAATCACAGTACTGGATAGCAAGCATCCAGGCGCTGAACAGGAACCACAGCACGGGTGCGACCGTCTGGCCGATCCCGGGTACAAAATAAAGGATGAGCAGCACAATCGCCCGCGGCAGGTACCACGCAAACTTCTGCCATTCGCGCTTCATGATGCGGGGGACATCTTTCACGATCCCCAGTACGCCCGTGTCAGGCGGCGCCGCACCGGTCAGGCGCGCTTCCAGCTGTTCGGCCAGCAGACCGTTGAACGGCGCGGCTATCCAGTTAGCTATCGTCGAAAAGAAATAGCCGAAAACCAGCAGCACGGAGATAACCGCAATCGGCCAGAGCAGGTAGTCCAACCACTGTAACCAGTCCGGCACATAGCTCATCAGGGAAGGGATCCAGCTTTCCAGTCTGGTGAACAGCCACCAGAACGCGCCCCCCATCAGAATAATGTTGATCAGTAACGGCAAAACAACGAAGCGTCGAATGCCCGGCAGGGAGACCAGTTTCCAGCCCTGAGAAAAGTACCAGACCCCGCTACGTGGGGCAGAAGAAGATGTTGAAACCATACCAGGCTGTACTCCTTTTTACACAACCAGTGGAATTGCCCGCCTATATTATCCAGTTACGGGCCAATGACCAGTTCGGAAATGTTCGAAAAACCAGCAAAAAGCACGATTTAGTTCATCTTTATGCTGTGAATGCTCTGCATACACTTGCACTTGACGTAAACGGCAAATACTCTTAGTGAGTAAATGTTTGCCGTGGTGGCAAGGTGTTAGAACAACAGAGAATATAATGATGCAGGATTTGCGTCTGATATTAATCATTGTTGGCGCGATCGCCATAATCGCTTTACTGGTACATGGTTTCTGGACCAGCCGTAAAGAGCGTTCCTCTATGTTTCGCGATCGTCCACTGAAGCGCATGAAGTCCAGTCGCGAAGACGATGACGTTGAAGACGACATCGACGGTCTTGACGACGACGGCGTGGGTGAAGTTCGTGTTCATCGGGTCAATACTGCGCCCGGCGCAGCGCATGGAGAGCATGAAGCTCCCCGCGCTCCGCAGCACCAGTATCAACCACCGTATGCCTCTGCCCAGCCGCGCCAGCCAGCGCCGCCGCCAGTGGAAGAACCTGTTCGTCATCCGTCGCAGCAGCCTGTGCAACAGCAGCCCGTTGCGCCACAGCCTGTACAGCAGCAACCTGTGCAACAGCCTGCACAGCCAGTGCATCAGCCACAGCCAGTGCAACAGCCGCAGCCGGTAGAACAACCGCAGCCTGAATCTGCACCGCCTGCGCCACAGCCCGCTCCGCGCGTTGAGCCAGAGCCTGTTGTTGAGCCAGAACCGGTTGTTGAAAAGCCGCAGCGTAAAGAAGCGGTAATCATCATGAATGTGGCTGCTCATCATGGCACCCATCTGAACGGTGACGTGCTGCTCAACAGCATCCAACAGGCAGGCTTCAAGTTCGGCGACATGAATATTTTCCATCGCCACCTGAGTCCTGACGGCAGCGGTCCGGCGCTGTTCAGCCTGGCCAATATGGTCAATCCAGGCACGTTTGACCCGGAAATGACCGGTGATTTCGTCACGCCTGGGGTTACGATCTTTATGCAGGTGCCGTCCTACGGTGACGAGCTGCAAAACTTTAAGCTGATGCTACAGTCCGCTCAGCACATCGCCGACGAAGTGGGCGGTGTTGTGCTCGACGATCAGCGTCGTATGATGACGCCGCAGAAACTGCGCGAATATCAGGACCGCATCCGCGAAGTTAAGGAAGCTAACGCGTAATCGTCGCGTTTACTTCAACTCCTCCTCAACCCCCGCCTGTCGGGGGTTTTTCTCATTGATGGTGCGATATGGACTCAATCGAACAACAACTTACTGAACTGCGAACCACGCTTCGCCATCATGAATATCTCTATCATGTTATGGACGCACCGGAAGTGCCGGATGCGGAATATGACCGCCTGATGCGTGAACTGCGCGAGCTGGAAGCGCAGCACCCCGAACTGATTACGCCCGATTCCCCAACGCAGCGCGTCGGCGCGGAACCGCTGGGTGCTTTCAGCCAGGTGCGCCACGAAGTGCCGATGCTGTCGCTGGATAACGTGTTTGATGAAGAGAGTTTTCTGGCTTTCAACAAGCGCGTGCAGGATCGCCTGAAGAGCGTCGACAATCTTAGCTGGTGCTGCGAGCTAAAACTGGATGGTCTGGCCGTCAGCATTCTTTATGAGAACGGCGTGATGGTACGTGCCGCAACGCGCGGCGACGGCACCACCGGGGAAGACATCACCACCAATGTGCGCACCATTCGTGCGATCCCGCTGAAGCTGCGTGGCGATAATATTCCTGCGCGGCTGGAAGTGCGCGGGGAAGTTTTCCTTCCGCAGGCGGGGTTTGAGAAGATCAATGAAGAAGCGCGTCGTACCGGGGGTAAAGTGTTTGCAAACCCGCGTAACGCGGCGGCAGGTTCGCTGCGCCAGCTCGATCCGCGTATCACCGCGAAGCGACCGCTTACTTTCTTCTGCTACGGCGTCGGGATCCTGGAAGGCGGTGACCTGCCGGATACCCACCTGGGTCGTTTAATGCAGTTCAAAGAGTGGGGTTTGCCGGTAAGCAACCGCGTGCAGCTTTGCGACTCTCCAGAGGCGGTGCTGGCGTTCTATCACAAGGTTGAAGAAGATCGTCCCACGCTTGGGTTTGATATTGATGGCGTAGTGATCAAGGTTAACTCCCTGGCATTGCAGGAACAGTTGGGTTTTGTTGCCCGGGCGCCACGCTGGGCAGTGGCCTTTAAGTTCCCGGCGCAGGAGCAGATGACCTTCGTTCGCGACGTGGAATTTCAGGTAGGACGTACGGGTGCGATTACGCCTGTGGCGCGTCTGGAGCCTGTGCAGGTGGCTGGCGTGCTGGTCAGTAACGCTACGCTGCATAACGCCGATGAAATTGCCCGTCTGGGGCTGCGAATTGGTGACAAAGTGGTGATTCGCCGCGCGGGCGATGTGATCCCGCAGGTGGTTAACGTAGTGGAATCAGAACGTCCTGCCGATACCCGTGCCATCGAGTTTCCTGCCCATTGTCCGGTATGTGGTTCGGACGTTGAGCGCGTGGAAGGTGAAGCGGTAACGCGCTGTACGGGCGGGTTAATCTGCGGCGCGCAGCGTAAAGAGTCCCTGAAGCACTTTGTCTCCCGCCGGGCGATGGACGTCGACGGAATGGGTGACAAGATCATCGACCAGTTAGTTGAGAAAGAGTATGTCCATACGCCAGCGGACCTCTTTACCCTGACGGCAGGTAAGCTGACCGGTCTTGATCGTATGGGGCCGAAATCTGCCCAGAACGTGGTCAATGCGCTTGAGGCGGCCAAAAATACTACCTTTGCCCGTTTCCTTTACGCGCTAGGCATTCGTGAAGTCGGAGAGGCGACGGCGGCAGGGCTGGCGGCGTATTTCGGCACGCTGGAGGCTCTTGAGAAAGCCACCATCGACGAACTACAGAAAGTCCCTGACGTTGGTATAGTGGTCGCTACCCACGTCTTCAACTTCTTCGCCGAAGAGAGCAACCGTGAAGTGATCGGTAAATTACTGGAACAGGGCATTCACTGGCCCGCACCGGTAGTGGTTAATGCAGAAGAGATCGACAGCCCGTTTGCCGGTAAAACGGTGGTGCTGACCGGCAGTCTGAGTCAGCTTTCACGCGATGACGCGAAAGCGCGCTTGGTGGCGCTTGGGGCAAAAGTGGCGGGAAGCGTGTCAAAGAAAACCGACCTGGTGATCGCCGGGGAAGCGGCCGGTTCGAAGCTGGCAAAAGCGCAGGAGCTCGGCATCGAGGTGATCGATGAAGCGGAAATGATGCGCCTGTTAGGAGAGTGATGTGGAAAAAGAGCAGCTCGTTGAGATCGCCAATACGGAGATGCCGTTCGGTAAATATAAGGGCCGCAGGCTGATTGATTTACCGGAAGAATATCTGCTGTGGTTTGCCCGTAAGGATGAGTTTCCTGCCGGGCGTCTTGGCGAGCTGATGGCTATCACATTACTGATCAAAACAGAGGGGCTGACCCAGCTGGTGCAGCCCCTGAAACGTCCTTAAACTTTCGCGGCGCGGGTCTCTTCCTGCGCCAGCTTTTCAGTCTGTGCCTTGTAACGCCGCGCCAGTACCGCACACACCATCAGCTGGATCTGATGGAAAATCATCAGCGGCAGTACCATCATCCCAATGACCGACGTCGGGAACAGAATATTGGCCATCGGGATCCCGTTGGCCAGGCTCTTTTTCGATCCACAGAATACGATGGTGATTTCATCGGCCTTATTGAAGCCGCATTTGCGGGCCACAAAGACGTTAACCGCGATCACAATTGTCAGCAGAACAATGCTTACCACCACAATAAACAGCAGCGATCCTGCGCCCACCCTGTGCCAGATGCCGTTCACCACGGCTTCGCTGAAGGCCGTGTAAACCACCAGCAGAATGGAGCTTTGGTCCGTTTTCCCGATCCATTTTTTGTGTTTCGCCACAAACGCCCCAATCCAGGGGCGGGATAAGTGTCCGAGCACAAACGGCAGTAGCAGTTGCAGACAAATTTTACCCACCTGCTCCAGATTACCTTCTGCACCATGCATGTTCATCAGCAGACCGACCAGCAGCGGTGAAACAAAGATCCCGAGCAGGCTGGAAGCCGAAGCAGAACATACCGCCGCCGCGACGTTGCCGCCCGCCAGCGAGGTAAAGGCAATAGCAGACTGCACGGTGGCCGGCAAAATGCACAGATAAAGGAAACCGGTATAGAGTGCCGGATCGACATTCACCGGCGCCCACCAGGCAAACAGCACGCCCAGAACAGGGAAGAGGATAAAGGTGCTGCACATTACCCAGAGGTGCAGTCGCCAGTGGCTACCGCCTGCAATAATGGCTTCCCGGGAGAGTTTGGCGCCATGCATAAAGAACAACAGGGCAATGGCTGCCGTGGTCAGCCCTTCAATGACCGGAACGAAACCGCCCCGCGCCGGGAAGAACGAGGCCAGCAAGACGACACCAATCAGGGTCAGCGTAAACGGATCAAGGATACGAAAAAGTTTCATAATCACTCCTGAAAACAGATGCCGCTATTGTGCTTTCTTCCCTTTGAGAAATAAAATTGATTTATTGCATCCATTCATGAATTAAATAGATGAATTATTCACTACGTCAGCTTCGTGTTTTCGTCACCGTCGCGCAGGCCCACAGCTTCAGTCGGGCAGGGGAGATGATTGGCCTCAGCCAGTCGGCGGTGAGCCATAGCGTGAAAGAGCTGGAAACTCAAACCGGCGTGAAACTGCTCGACCGCACGACGCGCGAAGTGGTGCTCACCGAAGCGGGACATCAGCTGGCAACGCGTCTGGAAAGGCTGCTGGATGAACTGAACAGTACGCTGAGGGACGTCGGACGGCTTGGACAACAGCTTTCCGGTACCGTGAGAGTGGCGGCGAGCCAGACGATTTCGGCGCATCTTATTCCCCAATGCATCGCTGAAAGTAATCACCGCTATCCGGATATCGATTTTGTTTTGCACGACAGGCCGCAGCAGTGGGTACTGGAAAGTATTCGTCAGGGGGATGTGGATTTCGGGATTGTTATTGATCCCGGAGCGGTAAGCGACCTGGAATGTGAAGTGGTACTCTCGGAACCCTTTTTATTGCTCTGCCGCGATGATGATCCTCTGGCATCGCTGTCGCAGGTGGCCTGGCAAGCCTTACAGGGGGCAAACCTGGTGTTACAGGATTATGCATCAGGTAGCCGCCCGCTGATAGATGCCGCACTGGCCGCACAGGGCGTAAAGGCAACCATTGTGCAGGAGATTGGGCATCCTGCCACGCTCTTCCCCATGGTCGAAGCGGGGATTGGGATCAGCGTTCTGCCTGCGCTGGCGCTTCCACTGCCGCAGGGAAGTCGTTTAACGGTGAAGCGTTTCCTGCCCTGTATTGAACGCCAGCTGATGCTGGTACGCCGTAAAAACAGGTCTCTTTCCGGAGCGGCACACGCCTGCTGGGATGTGGTGCGTATGCAGGCCAGGCGTCTGATGGAGGCCCGCACGCGCGATCCACTTTTTAACGAAACCAATGATCAGATATAGATATCAATCTGATGTTCTGCGGAGGGTTTATTGACGCCTTCCGCCACGGCCTGACCGCTTTCCTGTTTTGGCATCGCCTCTTCTGCCTGCTGACGCTGCAATTGCGCCAGCTGTGCCTGCAACATGGCCAGCTGAGATTCGAGCAATTCTTGCTGCTTTTGCTTTTCTTCCGCTGTGGCATCACCCATGGCGACTTCTTTGAGTTGCTAAGTGACTTTCGTTATCTGTTTGGTCAGACGGGTGATCTGAGAAGCAATGTCGTTTCCGCCGGAGCTGTTATCTACGCTGCCGATTTCCATCGCCGACAGAGAAACGGGCTTAAGAGTTGTCATATTGAGATCCTTTTCGCCATAAAATAGAGGTATCGGCAAAGAAGGCGTGAGCTTGAGTAAAACAAGCGGTTTGGCTGCAATGGGGATGTGCTATATCGCAGATAGCAAAAAAGCGCCTTTAGGGCGCTTTTTTACATTGGTGGGTCGTGCAGGATTCGAACCTGCGACCAATTGATTAAAAGTCAACTGCTCTACCAACTGAGCTAACGACCCGAAATGGTGGGCGATGACGGGCTCGAACCGCCGACCCCCTCCGTGTAAAGGAGATGCTCTACCAACTGAGCTAATCGCCCATTTCGGAACTGCTACGATAAGGTGAGAATGGTGGGCGATGACGGGCTCGAACCGCCGACCCCCTCCGTGTAAAGGAGATGCTCTACCAACTGAGCTAATCGCCCAATCTCAATTCTTATCTACACTGCGAGTCTACCGAAGTAGATGGTGGGTGATGACGGGCTCGAACCGCCGACCCCCTCCGTGTAAAGGAGATGCTCTACCAACTGAGCTAATCACCCCCGCTGTGTGGAGTCGCATTATAGGGAGAGTTGAAAATGAGTCAACGCATTTTCTAAAGTTTTTATTCGTTCGTCGTAAAATTAGTCAAAACGATCGCAAAACGGACTGTGGTGCATGATTTCTAAACAAAAACAGCAATCTCGAACCGGATAAAGTGATCGACATTGAGGAATCGGCCCACAGTGATAGAATATTGCCCATTGTTTTCTTCCCAGGATTTGCCGATTACCGGCATCTTTATAACGTAAGGCCATTTCATGAAAATCAAAACTCGCTTCGCGCCGAGCCCGACAGGCTATCTGCATGTCGGTGGTGCACGTACTGCTCTCTACTCCTGGCTTTTTGCACGCCACAACAAAGGTGAGTTTGTGCTGCGTATTGAAGACACCGACCTGGAGCGTTCAACGCCGGAAGCAATTGAAGCCATTATGGATGGGATGAACTGGCTGAATCTGGAGTGGGACGAAGGCCCATACTTCCAGACCAAACGTTTTGACCGCTATAACGCCGTAATTGACGAGATGCTGGTCGCAGGCACGGCCTATAAGTGCTACTGCTCAAGGGAGCGTCTGGATGCGCTGCGCGAAGAGCAAATGGCAAAAGGCGAAAAACCGCGTTATGACGGTCGTTGCCGTCATGACCACAGCGAGCATGCTGCTGATGAGCCTTGCGTAGTGCGTTTTGCTAACCCGCAGGATGGCTCTGTTATCTTTGATGACCAGATCCGTGGCCCGATCGAATTCAGCAACCAGGAGCTGGATGACCTCATCATTCGTCGTACTGACGGCTCGCCAACCTATAACTTCTGCGTGGTTGTGGACGACTGGGATATGGAAATCACTCACGTGATCCGTGGTGAAGACCATATCAATAACACCCCGCGTCAGATCAACATTCTGAAAGCGCTGAACGCGCCTGTACCGGTGTATGCGCACGTATCGATGATCAACGGTGACGACGGTAAAAAGCTGTCCAAACGTCATGGCGCGGTGAGCGTGATGCAGTACCGTGATGACGGCTATCTGCCGGAAGCGCTACTGAACTATCTGGTGCGTCTGGGCTGGGCTCATGGTGACCAGGAGATCTTCAGCCGCGAAGAGATGATCGAGCTTTTCTCTCTGAACTCGGTAAGCAAATCAGCCAGCGCGTTCAACACTGACAAACTGCTGTGGCTGAACCATCACTACATCAATACCATGCAGCCAGAGTATGTGGCGACTTATCTGCAATGGCACATTGAGCAGGCAAACATCGATACCCGTACGGGCCCTGAACTGGCGGATCTGGTGAAGCTGCTTGGCGAGCGTTGCAAAACGCTGAAAGAGATCGCCGAGAGCTGCCGCTACTTTTATGAAGAGTTTGACGCGTTCGACGCCGATGCGGCCAAGAAACACCTGCGTCCGGTTGCGCGTCAGCCGCTGGAAGTGGTGCGAGATAAACTCGAAGCCATTACCGAATGGACTGCAGAAAATGTTCACCACGCGATTCAGGCAACCGCTGATGAGTTGGAAATTGGCATGGGTAAAGTCGGTATGCCGCTGCGCGTTGCGGTGACGGGGGCAGGCCAGTCTCCGGCGCTGGACGTGACCGTTCATGCCATTGGCAAATCACGTAGCGTTGCGCGTATCAACAAGGCGCTGGGCTTTATTGCTGAGCGCGAAAGCCAGCAGTAATGCTCGTGAAATACAAATAACGGCAGGGTAACCTGCCGTTTTTTATGTCTGTTATTCAGCAATACCAAGACGCGTGAGAAAACCCTGCAAACCTTCGCGAGCGAGCAGCTTGTGCAAACGTTCCTGTTCGACAGTTGTCATGTTTTCCAGCGAGTCGATAATTTGTGGAAGCAGGCTGGATGAGGTCGCCACGCCATAGAGTGAAGGGCTTTCTGCCACATGGTAAACAGCCCGACAGTTACGAATGGCGGGAAGGCTAATGATGTGCTCCTTAACGTGCGCATCAATACATATCACCCTCGCTCTTCCGCCTTTTACACCGTTGATACCCTCCGTTTTCCATCCTTTCTGTCGTATCCAGCGATTAACGGTTTGTCGGGCGACGCCCAGACTGTCCGCCAGCTCTTCCGTGGTCATTTTGCTGCGTAATCTTTTCATATTAGCGTTGGTCGCGAATCCCTAAGCGTTGTAACAATCCGGTAATCCCTTCCCGCAGTAACAGAGTTGTCATCTGCTTTTGCTCATCCGGCGTCATTTCATTCGCCAGCGTCAGGAGCAGGGCGTGAAGCGAGCCTTCGTGGTACGCCTTTTCTGGCATTTCCGGCGACTCTGTTACCCTGCGTGCGCTGCGAATAAAGTCGCGCACTTTTTCATTGACGTGTACCAGACGCGCCTTGCCGCCCTGAACGCCTGGTTTTGGCGATGTAATCCAACCCTCTTTGCGTACCCATTTATTGATGGTCTGTCGGCTATAGCCAGTCAGCAGGGCTAACTCTTCTGGCGTCATTCGTTCCTTGATCATACAATTTCCTGAATATCTGTGGGGTTAATTAGTGGTTCATTTTATAGCACCGTTTTACGTGAAAACGTGACAAGCTTAACTCCTGGCTGCGAGCAGACTCGCAAAGTGATTCATTTGCATGATTTTTCGGCGGTTGAAAGGCTGAGGTTGAATTTGCCGTTGACACTGTGCGGCGGAATTCATATTATGCCGCCCGTCAACATGACAGCTTTACGATGGGGCTATAGCTCAGCTGGGAGAGCGCCTGCATGGCATGCAGGAGGTCAGCGGTTCGATCCCGCTTAGCTCCACCAAACTCTGAACCCAACAGAGTACGGTAGGTAAAGTAACATGTGGGGCTATAGCTCAGCTGGGAGAGCGCTTGCATGGCATGCAAGAGGTCAGCGGTTCGATCCCGCTTAGCTCCACCAAAATTTAAACCCTCGTCGTCAGACGGGGGTTTTTTATATCTTGTAAAATATTTAGACTGTTTTTGTTGCAATTAACGTCATTTTCTATACCTCACCTCAATCCAAATCAATAAATAAGTCCATAAATAGACCTAAACTTGATTCGTCCAATTAATAAACCTATTATCGATCCGGTCAATAAGACGATGGTTAAATAGATTACCCGGATTAATGAATAGAAAAATTTACAATAATGTAAAAATATTTATGATTGCCCTGGCGCTAAGCCTGATTGCGATCCCCTTTTCCCGTTATATCTCTCCGCGCGCTATCGTTAACGAAAATGATGTTTATTTAGCGTGGCTGCCCTTAAGCGCCATGCTCGCCATCGTGTTGTTATTTGGACGACGGGCAATCATTCCTTTGTTGCTAAGTTTTAGTGTTACTAATGCTTATTACTTTGATTTAGCCCCGCTACAATCTATCGTTTTATTATGTTGTCAGACGTTTTCCGTCTTCGCCGCCTGTGGCGTTATCCGTTTGATGCTGGGCAAGCGCTGGCGCCACAGCATGCCGAATAAGTACATTGGTATACGTATTTTATGGCTCGGTTTTATGGTGCCTGTGGGCATCAAATTATCGATGTATCTGGCGGGGTATTTATTTGATTTCCCGGTAACAATCTCCTCCTATTTCGGCGAAGGCTCTGCAATTTATAACGTTATCGATATTCAGAGTCTGATTTGCGCCGCCCTGATTTTCACCATGATGTTCTATTATCCATTAAGAATGATTATTAATCCTCGCTATGCCCGAACATTCTGGCGGCGAAGCGTGAAGCCCCTCTTTTGCAACAAAAAAGCGTTATTTATCGTTGTGTGGCTGATGCTGTTGGTCTCAATGATCGCTATTTTATGCGCGCCTTTTGAGTCGCAGTTTATTGCGGGTTATTTGATGCCGACCGTTTTCATTCTTTTTACCCTGGGTATTGGTCGTTTGAGCTATGCGCTCATCTCTTTATTCTGGGCAGCCTCAGCGCTCATGTTGTTGACCTATAATTATAATTTTCTCAATGGCGTTGAATCGGGCCACTCGCTCTCCTTTATTCTGTCGGTACTCATCTCTTTCGCTATCTGCCTGCTTTACATGTCGCAGATCTATCAGAAAAGTGAATGGCTGAAACAGGGGTGGCAGGAGAGGGCGCTTACCGATCCGCTCACCGGTCTGCCTAACATTCGTGCGCTGGAAGTTTTTCTACAGCATCATCCTGAGGCCAAAGTCTGCTGCTTGCGTCTGGATAATCTGGAATTCCTGAGCCGTCACTACGGCATCCTCATGCGCGTGCACTGTAAAAAGATGATCACCGCGTCGCTGCAGCCGTTATTGCAAAAAGACGAGAAGCTCTTCCAGTTACCAGGCAGTGAACTGATGTTGGTCTTGCTGGGACCGGGCACGGCTGAACGTCTGCAATTTATGGTTGACCATCTGAACAGCCGTAAAATTATCTGGAACAAGACTGAGCTCGACATTGAGTTTGGTGCCTCCTGGGGGGAAGTGCCAAATGGAGAAAGCGTGCATCACACGCTGGGTCAGTTGAGCTGGCTGTCCGAGCAGTCCTGTTCCGGGCATAACGTCCTTGCGTTAACCAACAGTCTGGATGATGTTTCTGGTCATACGACTGACAGGGTGCTAATGCTGGCCCGTATAAAACGCGCCCTTGATATCGGTGGTCTCCATCTTTACGCGCAGCCAATTCACAACGCGCGCGGAGAAGGGTACTTTGAAATCCTTTCGCGTCTTGAAAGTGATGGTGAGATCATCACCCCTGACCGCTTTATTCCGCTGATTGCTCAGTTCAACCTGAGCCACCGATTCGACCTGAACGTGGTGGAAAAATTGCTGATGTGGATGCGCAGTCATCCATCCGGACGGGCCGGAACGCGGTTCTCCGTTAATCTGATGCCGCTGACGCTGATGCAGAACGAGATTGCAGCTGAGATCATCGCGCTTTTTGAACGCTACGCCGTTGCACCGCAAGATATCGTCATTGAGATCACCGAGGAACAGGCTTTCTCTGACTCGGGAAGCAGCATCAACAATATCCAGCAGCTGCGGGATTATGGCTTCCGCATTGCTATCGATGACTTTGGTACCGGCTATGCCAACTTTGAGCGCCTGAAGCGACTGGAGGCCGATATCATTAAGATCGATGGCTGCTTCGTGAAAGATATCTGCACCGACAGCATGGATGCGATGATCGTGCAGTCCATTTGCAACATGGCAAAAACGAAATCGCTTTGTGTGGTGGCTGAATATGTGGAATCGGCTGAACAACGCGAGATGTTGCTGCGATACGGCGTTGATTATTTGCAGGGCTATTTGATTGGTAAACCACTGCCCCTGACGGCGCTGGAGACATAAAAAAACCGGGAGCGATGGCTCCCGGTTTTCATTGAGCGGTATGGATTACAGCACCAATGCTGCGATAGAGGCAGACAGGACGCTCACCAGCGTTGAACCGTAAACCAGCTTCAGGCCAAAGCGAGAAACGACGTTACCTTGCTCTTCGTTCAGGCCTTTAATCGCACCAGCGATAATACCGATGGAAGAGAAGTTCGCGAAGGAGACCAGGAAGACGGACAGGATCCCTTCCGCACGCGGGGAGAGCGTGCTGGCAATCTTCTGAAGATCCATCATCGCCACGAATTCATTGGATACCAGTTTCGTTGCCATGATACTGCCCACCTGCAACGCTTCGTGAGCGGGCACACCCATTACCCAGGCGACCGGGTAGAAGATATAGCCCAGAATACCCTGGAACGAAATACCAAGTACGGCCGCAAACAGGGCGTTCAGCGCAGCGATCAGTGCGATAAAGCCAATCAGCATCGCGGCAACGATAATCGCAACCTTGAAACCCGCCAGAATGTATTCACCCAGCATTTCGAAGAAGCTCTGTCCCTCGTGCAGGTTTGACATCTGAATGTTCTCTTCGCTGGCATCCACGCGGTACGGGTTAATCAGCGAAAGAACAATAAAGGTGCTGAACATATTCAGAACCAGCGCTGCAACCACGTATTTAGGTTCCAGCATAGTCATATACGCGCCCACGATAGACATGGAAACGGTAGACATTGCTGTCGCCGCCATGGTGTACATGCGGTTACGGGACATCTTGCCGAGGATATCTTTATACGCAATGAAGTTCTCAGACTGACCCAGGATCAGCGAGCTGACTGCGTTAAAGGATTCCAGCTTGCCCATGCCATTAACTTTCGATAACAGGAAGCCGATTGCACGGATAACCACCGGCAGAACACGAATGTGCTGGAGGATCCCGATCAGGGCAGAGATGAAGACGATAGGGCAGAGCACTTTCAGGAAGAAGAAGGCCAAACCCTGATCGTTCATGTTGCCAAAGACAAAGTTAGTCCCGTCGTTGGCAAATCCGAGCAGTTTTTCGAACATTTCCGAGAAGCCTTTCACGAAGCCGAGGCCTACGTTGGAGTTCAGGAAGAACCACGCAAGTAAAACTTCAATGACCAGCAGCTGGACAACATAGCGAATACGAATATTTTTGCGGTCAGTGCTGACCAGCAATGCGAGTGCAGTAACGACAACGAGTGCCAGGACAAAATGAAGGACGCGGTCCATATTTGCTCCAAATATGAGGCAGGTTTAATTTCCGTGCACATTCTATGTAACAAGCACAAAGAAAACGAGATCAAGCCCACACTATAGTTACATCCTGTGACGAGTCTCAAAAATAGTGATCAACAATACATTTTTGTTATGTTAGGTAAATGAGTGAAAAGTTAAGTTTGTGTGCTACGCTTCACAAATGTCTGCGCATTTTCACATTCTGTGACCTTGCTCCACCTGCCTGTCTATTGTCCCTGGCTATCAGAGTAATCATGTTAACCATTACAAATGAACTTGATAATCATTCTCATTTTGATAGCATAAAACATAGCACAGGCTATATTTCCAGAGGCAGAAATGACGAATAGTCGCGTAGAGAGTAGCAGCGGCAGGGCGGCACGCAAGCTGCGGTTCGCATTAATGGGACCTGCATTCATTGCCGCGATTGGCTACATCGATCCGGGTAATTTTGCGACCAATATTCAGGCCGGGGCCAGTTTCGGCTATAAGCTGCTGTGGGTTGTGGTGTGGGCCAACCTGATGGCGATGCTGATTCAGATGCTTTCCGCGAAGTTGGGTATTGCCACCGGGAAAAACCTGGCGGAGCAAATCCGCGATCACTATCCGCGTCCGGCGGTATGGTTTTACTGGGTCCAGGCGGAAATTATCGCCATGGCCACCGATCTCGCCGAGTTTATCGGGGCGGCGATCGGCTTTAAGCTTATTCTGGGCGTCTCCCTGCTACAGGGCGCCGTGCTGACCGGTATCGCCACGTTCCTTATTTTGATGCTCCAGAGGCGGGGACAAAAACCGCTGGAGAAAGTCATCGGCGGCCTGCTGCTGTTCGTCGCTGCCGCCTATATTGTTGAGCTGATTTTCTCCCAGCCGAATCTGGTGCAGTTGACGAAAGGGATGGTGATCCCGTCGTTACCCACCTCTGAAGCCGTATTTCTGGCCGCCGGGGTGCTGGGGGCGACCATTATGCCGCACGTAATTTATCTGCACTCTTCTTTAACCCAAAATCTGCACGGCGGGACGAGTAAAGAGCGCTACTCCGCCTCGAAATGGGATGTGGCAATTGCGATGACCATTGCCGGATTTGTGAATCTGGCGATGATGGCGACTGCCGCCGCCGCGTTTCACTTTAACGGGCATACCGGGGTTGCCGATCTCGACCAGGCGTACCTGACGCTGGAGCCGTTGCTGAGCCATGCCGCAGCCACTATTTTTGGTTTAAGCCTGGTTGCTGCGGGACTTTCCTCTACGGTTGTGGGGACACTGGCCGGGCAGGTGGTGATGCAGGGGTTCGTACGTTTCCATATTCCACTGTGGGTTCGCCGTTCGGTAACGATGCTGCCTTCCTTTATTGTAATTCTGATGGGGCTGGATCCGACCCGCATTCTGGTGATGAGTCAGGTGCTGCTGAGTTTCGGTATTGCGCTGGCGCTGGTGCCGCTACTGATATTCACCAGCAACAAATCGCTGATGGGCGATCTGGTGAATTCGACGTGGGTGAAACGCGCCGGGTGGGCCATTGTGGTCGTGGTGGTGGCGTTAAACATGTGGTTGCTGTTAGGCACAGCAGCAGGCCTGTAAAAGAAAAAGGAGCCGTGAGGCTAATGCCGATCGTTTAAGGATCGGTTGACCGATCCAGCGGCTGGTGTAAAAAGGGTTCTGTGTTCATCATGGAGCCCTTTTTAAATGGAACTGTCCCAGGCCCTCG